>NZ_JAVRBF010000052.1:0-62937 GCF_032436805.1 Streptomyces sp. P17
CTTCGTCCGGCACGCCGAGGGCACGCACCGAACACCGCGGGCACCGCACAGGACTTTCAAAACACCCCCTAGCGCCGGGAGACCCCGGCCGGTACCAGCTTCGGCAGGGCGTGCGGAAACGCTCCGTACCACAGCCGTGCCACGGCGTAACCGAAGCCGAGGCACAGGAGACCGCCGACCGCGTCCAGCCAGAAGTGGTTGGCGGTGGCGACGATGACCACCAGCGTGGCCACCGGGTAGAGCAGGCCAAGCACCTTCGCCCATGGCACCGACGCCAGGGCGAAGATGGTCAGGCCGGACCACAGGGACCAGCCGATGTGCATCGAGGGCATGGCGGCGTACTGGTTCGACATGTTCTTCAGGTCGCCCGAGGCCATGGAGCCCCAGGTCTGGTGGACCAGAACGGTGTCGATGAAGCCGCCGCCGGTCATCAGCCGGGGCGGGGCGAGTGGATACAGGTAGTAACCGAGCAGGGCCACACCGGTGGTCGCGAAAAGCACCGTGCGGCTCGCCGCGTAGCGGCCCGGATGACGGCGGTAGAGCCACACCAGCACACCCAGCGTCACCACGAAGTGCAGCGTCGCGTAGTAGTAATTCATGCCCACGACGAGCCAAGTCACCGAGTTCACGGCACGGTTGAACGACTGCTCGACGGCAAGACCGAGCGTCTGCTCCGCCTTCCAGATCCAGTCGGCGTTGCGCAGCGCCTCGCTCCGCTGCTCCGGAACGGCGTTGCGGATCAGTGAGTACGTCCAGTAACTCACCGCGATCAGCAGGATCTCGAACCACAGCCGGGGCCGGCGCGGGGCGCGCAGCCGGTGCAGCAGGCCCGGCCTCTCCGGTGCCGTGACGGGGTTCGGAACGGCCGCCTGTGTGCGGTCTTCCAGCTCGGTCACGGTCGTGTCACCCATAGGCACAGAGTCTGCCAGAAACGCCTTCCCCCACCGATCATCCCCCGGTCTGGTTTCGGTCGCACGTTCTACGCCGGGCGCAGGCGCGCGTTCTCCTACGGGTGCACGGTACCCGGTCGTTCAGTCTCCGCCCTAGGGACGATTTCGGTCCCCAGGGGCCGAAGCGGTCGAACCGCGCACCACCAGTTCCGGCATGAACACGAACTCGCTGTGCGGTGCCGGAGTCCCGCCGATCTCCTCCAGCAACGTCCGTACCGCGGCCTGGCCCATCGCCGGGACCGGCTTGCGGACCGTCGTCAGCGGCGGGTCGGTGAAGGCGATCAGGGGGGAGTCGTCGAAACCGACCACCGAGATGTCCGTCGGCACCCGAAGCCCCCGCTGCCGGGCCGCCCGTATCGCGCCCAGCGCCATCATGTCGCTGGCGCACACCACCGCCGTGCAGTCGCGGTCGATCAGCGCCGAGGCGGCGGCCTGGCCGCCCTCCAGGGTGTACAGCGAGTGCTGGACCAGCTCGGTCTCTATGGACTCCGCGGCAAGACCCAGCTGGTCCTGCATGGTGCGGACGAAGCCCTCGATCTTCCGCTGCACCGGGACGAACCGTTTCGGGCCGAGCGCCAGGCCGATCCGGGTGTGACCGAGGGAGGCCAGGTGCGTGACCGCGAGTGCCATCGCCGCGCGGTCGTCGGGGGAGATGAACGGCGCCTGCACCTTGGGGGAGAAGCCGTCGACGAGGACGAAGGGGACACCCTGGGCGCGCAGTCGCTCGTAGCGCTGCATGTCTGCCGTGGTGTCCGCGTGCAGTCCGGAGACGTAGATGATGCCGGCGACCCCGCGATCGACCAGCATCTCGGTCAGCTCGTCCTCGGTGGAGCCGCCGGGGGTCTGGGTGGCGAGCACCGGGGTGTAGCCCTGCCTGGTCAGCGCCTGGCCGATGACCTGGGCGAGGGCCGGGAATATCGGGTTCTCCAGCTCCGGGGTGATCAGGCCCACCAGTCCTTCGCTGCGCTGCCGCAGACGCACCGGGCGCTCGTAGCCCAGGACGTCGAGGGCAGCCAGCACGGACTGGCGGGTGGTGGCGGCGACGCCCGGCTTCCCGTTGAGGACGCGGCTGACGGTCGCTTCGCTCACCCCCGCCTGCGCAGCGATATCGGCAAGCCGTGTGGTCACGGCACTGGACTGTACCGGCCGTATGTCGCCTTGCACACCAATCGGACGCCGGGTGCGGGCGTTTGACCGGCGCGCTGCGGGTTGCTGCGACATGGCGTCCCCTCATGAAACGGATGGCAAGAGCTTGCAGAGTCTTGCACAACACCGTCCGTGCCCGCTCAACCCCGCAGAACAACGGTCTCATGGCAGTCCCCGAGAGGTCACACCCGGGTAACTTCAGTGATGCCTTGCACTTTTTTTCTGCAAGGTCTTTCGCGGCGCTTACATGGCTGTTACGTTTCCGACGCCCGGCGGCCGCAACGGCGCAGTCGGCAAGACAGCAGGAGCGGCAGACGGGGCCGCACCCTGCACCACACGGGCTTTTCACCCTCAAGGAGAACTCATGCGGCGTGGCATAGCGGCCACCGCGCTGGTGGCGTCCCTCGCCCTCGCGGCGACGGCCTGCGGCGGAGACGGCGACAGCGGCGACAAGGCCGACGGCCCGGTCACCATCACCTGGTGGGACACCTCCAACGCCACGAATGAGGCGCCGACGTACCGGGCCTTGGTCAAGGAGTTCGAGGCCGCCAACAAGGACATCAAGGTCAAGTACGTCAACGTCCCCTTCGACCAGGCGCAGAACAAGTTCGACACGGCCGCCGGTTCCAAGGGCGCCCCGGACGTGCTGCGCTCCGAGGTCGGCTGGACCCCCGCCTTCGCCAAGAAGGGCTTCTTCCTGCCGCTGGACGGCACCGAGGCGCTCGCCGACGAGAGCAAGTTCAAGTCCAACCTGATCGAGCAGGCCAAGTACGAGGGCAAGACGTACGGCGTGCCCTTCACCACGGACACCCTCGCCCTTGTCTACAACAAGGAGCTCTTCGAGAAGGCCGGCGTCGAGGCCCCCAAGACGTGGGACGACCTGAAGAAGGCCGCCGCCACGATCAAGGACAAGACCGGCGTCGACGGTTACTGGGGCTCCACCCAGGCCTACTACGCCCAGTCCTTCCTCTACGGCGAGGGCACCGACACCGTCGACGCCGACGCCAAGAAGATCACCGTGAACTCCGCCGAGGCCAAGAAGGCGTTCGGCACCTGGCAGGGCCTCTTCGACGGCAAGGGCCTGCACAAGCCCGACACCACCGCCGACGCCTACGCCAACATCCAGGAGGCGTTCGTCAGCGGCAAGGTCGCCTCGATCGTCCAGGGCCCGTGGGAGATCACCAACTTCTACAAGGGCTCGGCCTTCAAGGACAAGGCCAACCTCGGCATCGCCACCGTCCCGGCCGGCTCCACCGGCAAGGCGGGCGCCCCGACCGGCGGCCACAACCTCTCCGTGTACGCCGGCTCCGACGCCGCGCGCCAGGAGGCCTCGCTGAAGTTCGTCAACTTCATGACCTCCGCCAAGGCGCAGGAGACCATCGCGCTGAAGAACTCCACGCTGCCCACGCGCGACGACGCCTACACCGCCGGGGTCAAGGCCGACCCGGGCATCGCCGGCTACCAGACGGTGCTCGCCGCCGCCCAGCCGCGCCCGGCCCTGCCCGAGTACAGCTCCCTGTGGGGCCCGGTCGACGCCGAGCTGCTGAAGATCGCCGGCGGCAAGGTGTCCCTGGACAAGGGACTGAGCAACGCCGAGGTCGCCATCGCCAAGCTGTTGCCGGACTTCAGTAAGTGATCGCCAGTGGCCGCCGGGTCCCTCCTGATAGGGGGGAAGGGACCCGGCGGCCACCGGCCTGTGCCCAGGCCCACCCCCTGATCCCCCAGAAGGTGTCGAGAGAACCATGACAGTCGCCATCGACCGCGCCACCGGCAAGCGCCGCGGTGACCGCGCGCCGCGGCCCGGGCTGGGCCAGCGCCTGAAGCACTCCTACCAGAAGCACTGGTACGCCTACGCGATGATCACGCCCGTGATCGTCGTCCTCGGCGTCCTCGTGCTCTACCCCCTGGCCTACGGCTTCTATCTGACGCTCACCGACGCCAACAGCCTCAACACGGCCCGCACCATCGGCGTCAACGAGATCGAGGCCACGTACAAGTTCATCGGCCTCGACAACTACGCCGACATCCTGTGGGGCGAGACCGCCTACGACCGGTTCTGGTCCCACTTCATCTGGACGATCGTGTGGACGGCCGCCTGTGTCGCCCTGCACTACATCATCGGCCTCGGCCTCGCCCTGCTGCTCAACCAGCAGCAGCTGCGCGGCCGCACCCTGTACCGGCTGATCCTGATCCTGCCCTGGGCCGTGCCGACCTTCGTCACCGTCTTCGGCTGGCGCTTCATGCTCGCCGACGGCGGCGTCATCAACTCCTTCCTGGAGACGCTCCAGCTGCCGACCCCGCAGTGGCTGGAGGACACCTTCTGGCAGCGGTTCGCCGCGATCATGGTCAACACCTGGTGCGGTGTGCCGTTCATGATGCTCTCGCTGCTCGGCGGACTGCAGTCCATCGACACCGCCCTCTACGAGGCGGCCGAGATGGACGGTGCGAGCAAGTGGCAGCAGTTCCGCTATGTCACCCTGCCGGGTCTGCGCTCGGTCAGCTCCACCGTCGTGCTCCTCGGCATCATCTGGACCTTCAACCAGTTCGCCATCATCTTCCTGCTGTTCGGCGACACCGCCCCGGACGCCCAGATCCTCGTCACGTGGGCCTACTACCTCGGCTTCGGACAGCAGCCGCGCGACTTCGCGCAGTCGGCCGCCTACGGCATGCTGCTCCTCGCCATCCTGATCGTCTTCACCTCCTTCTACCGCCGCTGGCTGAACCGCAATGACCAGCAGCTCACGATCTGAGGCAGGAGTTCCCATGAGCACCACTACCGTTGAGACCTCCGCCGAGGTGAAGAAGGAGATCCGCGTGGCTCCCACTCAGGGCAAGGTGCGCCGCCGCGGCGATCGCAGCCTCACGGGCTCCCTCGTCTCGCACGGCATCCTGATCGTCGCGAGCCTCGCCGCCCTCTTCCCGATCGCCTGGCTGGTCTTCCTCTCGCTCGGCCCGGACAAGGACGACTATCTGCACCCCGGGGAGATCTGGGGGAAGATGACGCTGGACAACTACTCGTTCGTCCTGCAGGACACGAACTTCTTCGACTGGCTGACGAGCACGTTGATCGTCTCGCTCGGCACCACGGTCATCGGCGTGATGATCGCCGCGACCACCGGCTATGCCGTCTCGCGGATGCGCTTCCCGGGCTACAAGAAGTTCATGTGGGTCCTTCTGGTCACCCAGATGTTCCCCATCGCCGTCCTCATCGTGCCGATGTACCAGATCATGTCCGAGCTCCAGCTCATCGACAGCTACCTCGGTCTGATCCTGGTCTACTGCTCGACCGCGGTGCCGTACTGCGCCTGGCTGCTCAAGGGCTACTTCGACACCATCCCGTTCGAGATCGACGAGGCCGGACGCGTCGACGGACTGAGCCCCTTCGGCACCTTCCTGCGGCTGATCCTGCCGCTCGCCAAGCCGGGTCTTGCGGTCGCCGGCTTCTACAGCTTCATCACGGCCTTCGGCGAGGTCGCCTTCGCGTCGACGTTCATGCTGTCCGACACGAAGTACACGTTCGCGGTCGCGCTGCAGACCTTCGTCAGCGAGCACGACGCCCAGCGCCAGCTCATGGCCGCCACCGCGGTGCTGATCGCGATACCTGTCTCCGCGTTCTTCTACCTCGTCCAGAAGAACCTGGTGACCGGTCTCACCGCGGGCGGGACAAAGGGCTGACGCCCACAGGAGCCCCCCAGACCCGAGGCGGTCGCGGTGTCCATCCGACCCCGCTGATACCGCGGCCGCCTCGATGAACCTCTGAAGACCGACGACTCCCGATGACTCCGTTACGCATCAAGGACACCATGAGCCAGCACTCCGCCGACCCGGCACCGACCTCCGCCGTAGCCACCGTCGCCCATCGTCGCGACTGGTGGCGGGACGCGGTGATCTACCAGGTCTATCCACGCAGCTTCGCCGACAGCAACGGCGACGGCATGGGCGACCTGGAAGGCGTACGCTCCCGACTCCCTTACCTGCGCGACCTCGGCGTGGACGCCGTGTGGCTGAGCCCCTTCTACGCCTCCCCGCAGGCCGACGCCGGCTATGACGTCGCCGACTACCGGGCCGTCGACCCCATGTTCGGCAACCTCCTCGACGCCGACGCCCTCATCCGTGACGCCCATGAGCTGGGCCTGCGCATCATCGTCGACCTCGTGCCCAACCACTCCTCCGACCAGCACGAGTGGTTCAAGCGGGCGCTGCGCGAGGGCCCGGGCTCCCCGCTGCGGGACCGCTACCACTTCCGGCCCGGCAAGGGCGTGAACGGCGAACTGCCGCCCAACGACTGGGAGTCGATCTTCGGCGGCCCGGCGTGGACGCGGGTCGAGGACGGGGAGTGGTACCTCCACCTGTTCGCCCCGGAGCAGCCCGACTTCAACTGGGAACACCCGGCCGTGGGTGACGAGTTCCGCTCGATCCTGCGCTTCTGGCTGGACATGGGCGTCGACGGCTTCCGTATCGACGTCGCCCACGGTCTGGTCAAGGCAGACGGACTGCCCGACCTCGGCGCCCACGATCAGCTCAAGCTGCTGGGCAACGATGTCATGCCGTTCTTCGACCAGGACGGTGTGCACGCGATCTACCGGCAGTGGCGCACGATCCTCGACGAGTACGCCGGCGAGCGCATCTTCGTCGCCGAGGCCTGGACCCCGACCGTCGAGCGCACCGCCAACTACGTCCGCCCCGACGAGCTGCACCAGGCCTTCAACTTCCAGTACCTGGGCACCGACTGGGACGCGAAGGAACTCCGTACGGTCATCGACCGCACCCTGGAGGCGATGCGCCCGGTGGGCGCCCCGGCGACCTGGGTCCTGTCGAACCACGACGTGACCCGCCACGCCACCCGCTTCGCCAACCCGCCCGGCCTCGGCACCCAGATCCGCACGGCGGGCGACCGCGAACTGGGCCTGCGCCGCGCCCGGGCAGCCACGCTGCTCATGCTCGCGCTGCCGGGCTCGGCGTACGTCTACCAGGGCGAGGAGCTCGGCCTCCCGGACGTCGTCGACCTCCCCGACGAGGTCCGCCAGGACCCGGCGTACTTCCGGGGCGAGGGCCAGGACGGCTTCCGCGACGGCTGCCGGGTCCCGATCCCGTGGACCCGCGAGGGGTCGTCGTACGGCTTCGGCGCCGGCGGGAGCTGGCTGCCCCAGCCCCCGGCCTGGGCGGAGCTGAGCGTGGAGGCGCAGACGGGCACCCCGGGCTCGACCCTGGAGCTGTACCGCACCGCCCTCGCGGCCCGCCGCGACCACCCGGACCTGGGCGCCGGCGACGCGGTGGAGTGGCTGAAGGCACCCGAGGGCGTCCTGGCCTTCCGCCGCGGCGAGTTCGTCTGCGTCGCCAACACGACGGACGAGTCGATCACGACTCCGGCCTACGGCCGCCTCCTCCTCGCCAGCGGTGAGGTCGCCGAGGTGGAGGGCGAGGCAAAGGTCCCGTCCGACACGACGGTCTGGTGGACGACCGCCTGACGGTCACCCACCGGAAGAGGGCCCGCTTCGGCGGGCCCTCTCTCGTTGGTAAATGGGTCCTTCTTGATGAACTTTTGACGATTCTCGCTGCCGTTTACCGGCCGCGATTCCCTTTGCCCTTGGATGGCTGGGTTTCACGCATCCGCCTCCGGGATTGGCCGGGACTCGACGCCGGAAAGCGTCTGCGCGTGCTGTTGGTGACCGAGCCACCCGTCCGGCGGGCTCGGGCGTGAATCTCGACAGCGGCGTTGTGATCGGCGTCATCCTCGAATCCGCGGTGCGCGCAGATGAAGAGGCGGCCACGCCCCGGCCGTGAGGCTGGGTCTACCTTGCCGCAGTTGGAATTCCCGCAGGTATTGGAAGTGTGGAAGGCGGGAACGAGTCGTAGTTCCGACCCGAAGAGCTTGCATTTGTACTCAAGCTGTCGACGCCGTTCCCCAGGACAGTTGTCCGGGATGGACCGATTCAATGCCGCTTTGGCCTTGACCTTCACGCCTGGGTGCTCGACGGTTCCTTTGGCGCTCCGCGTCCGTGTATACCTTCACGCCCGCGTCATGACAGGCGTTCACCATCGAGGCGAAGTCGGCCGCCGTCCCGAAGCGGCCGCTGAGCTCGTAGGAGTACGGCTGGTAGACGTCCCACCAGGCTTAGTTGGTCTGCTTGAGCGACTCGGCCGGCGGGGCGACCCACACCGCGCCGTAGCCGTTGGGACCGAGTACGTCGGTGCACTCGGCGGCGACCGAGTCCCAGTTGTAGGACCACAGGTTGGCGATCACATCGCCGGAGGTCGTGGCGTCGGCCTGCGCGGGCGTGGCGGGCAGGGCTGTCGCTCCCGCGAGAGCGAGCGCGCCGGCCGCCGTGGCGGTCGCGGCGCGGCGCAGGGCACCCGGGGGCCGGTGTCTCTTCGTCATATGCGGCTCCGGAGACAGAGGTAAGTGCTTCAACGAGTCGTGAGCGTGCGGCAGTTGAGAAGGTCACGTCAAGACAGGCGATGAAAACTCTTGCTGTGAGTTTCAAGCCCCTTGCTGTAAACCTTTCGTTAGCGGTACGTTCGCGCCGGCGCCGGGCAAAGACGCCCGGTCTCCCCCCGCAAGGAGTCACCCGTGATATCGAGATGGTCCGTCACCGCGACCGCGCTCGCCGCCACGGCGGCCGGCGTCCTGGCCGCCCCCGGCACCGCATCCGCCTCCCCGCCCGGCACCAAGGACGTCACCGCCGTGATGTTCGAGTGGAACTTCGCCTCGGTCGCCAAGGAGTGCACCAACACCCTCGGCCCCGCCGGTTACGGCTACGTCCAGGTCTCCCCGCCCGCCGAGCACATCCAGGGTGCTCAGTGGTGGACCTCGTACCAGCCGGTCAGCTACAAGATCGCCGGGCGGCTCGGTGACCGTACGGCCTTCCAGAACATGGTCAGCACCTGCCAAGCGGCCGGGGTGAAGGTCGTCGTCGACACCGTCATCAACCACATGTCCGCGGGCAGCGGCACCGGCACGGGCGGATCGTCGTACACGAAGTACACCTACCCGGGCCTGTACTCCTCCTTCGACTTCGACAACTGCACCGCGCAGATCACCAACTACGGTGACCGCGCGAACGTCCAGAACTGCGAACTCGTCGGCCTCGCCGACCTCGACACCGGGGAGTCGTACGTCCGCGGCGCCATCGCCGGGTACATGAACGACCTGCTCTCCCTCGGCGTCGACGGCTTCCGCATCGACGCGGCCAAGCACATCCCGGCCGCCGACCTCGCCAACATCAAGTCCCGGCTGAGCAACCCGAACGCGTACTGGAAGCAGGAGGTCATCTACGGCAGCGGCGAGGCCGTCCAGCCCACCGAGTACACGGGCAACGGCGACGTCCAGGAGTTCCGCTACGCCTACGACCTCAAGCGCGTCTTCAACAACGAGAACCTCGCCTACCTGAAGAACTACGGCGAGGGCTGGGGCTACATGAGCAGCGGTGTCTCCGGTGTCTTCGTCGACAACCACGACACCGAGCGCAACGGCTCCACGCTCAACTACAAGGACGGCGCCAACTACACGCTGGCCAACGTCTTCATGCTCGCCTATCCCTACGGCGCCCCGGACATCAACTCGGGCTACGAGTTCTCCGACACGGACGCGGGCCCGCCCAACGGAGGCACGGTCAACGCCTGCTGGCAGGACGGCTGGAAGTGCCAGCACAAGTGGCCCGAGATCCAGCGCATGGTCGCCTTCCGCAACGCCACCCGCGGTGAGGCCGTCACCAACTGGTGGGACAACGGCGCCGACGCCATCGCCTTCGGCCGCGGCAGCAAGGGCTACGTCGCCATCAACCACGAGACGGGCAGCCTGACCCGCACCTACCAGACCTCCCTCGCGGCGGGCACGTACTGCAACGTGCAGAACAACACCACGGTGACCGTGAACTCCAGCGGGCAGTTCACCGCCACCCTGGGCGCCAACACCGCGCTGGCGATCTACGCCGGCAAGTCCAGCTGCTGAAAGTTCTTTCCAGGCGTTTCACGACCCTTGCTGTAAGCCTTTCGTCGGCGATACGGTCGCGCGGGGTCGGACCCGCAGAGCCGTACATCGCAAGGAGTCCACGTCTTGATACCGAGATGGCCGGCGCCGCTCAGGCGCCGAACCGCGCATGCCGGACGGGTCGCCGCGGTCACCGTGACCGCGCTGGCCGCAGCGCTCGTCCAGCCCCTCGCGGCCCGGGCCGACACCCCGCCCGCGCCCCCGTCCGACGCGAAGCTCGCCGCAGAGCCCGCCAGGAACGACGTCACCCGTGAGCAGTTCTACTTCGTGCTCCCGGACCGCTTCGCCAACGGTGACACCGGCAACGACAAGGGAGGTCTGACCGGTTCGCGCCTCGCCACCGGCTACGACCCCACCGACAAGGGCTTCTACCAGGGCGGCGACCTCAAGGGCCTGACCCAGAAGCTCGACTACATCAAGGGCCTCGGCACCACCTCCATCTGGATGGCGCCGATCTTCAAGAACCAGCCCGTGCAGGGCACCGGGGCGAACGCCTCGGCCGGCTACCACGGTTACTGGATCACCGACTTCACCCAGGTCGACCCGCACTTCGGGACCAACAAGGACCTGGAGACCCTCATATCCAAGGCGCACGCCAAGGGCATGAAGGTCTACTTCGACGTCATCACCAACCACACGGCGGACGTCGTCGACTACGAGGAGAAGTCGTACGACTACCTCGCCAAGGGCGCCTTCCCGTATCTGACGAAGGACGGCGAGCCCTTCGACGACGCCGACTACGCGGACGGCACGCGGGACTTCCCGGAGGTCGACACCGACTCCTTCCCGCGCACGCCGAAGGTCTCCAAGAACAACAAGGTCCCGGCATGGCTCAACGACCCGACGATGTACCACAACCGGGGGGACTCCACCTTCGCCGGTGAGAGCTCCGCCAACGGCGACTTCTCCGGTCTCGACGACCTGTGGACCGAGCGTCCCGAGGTGGTCAGCGGCATGGAGAAGATCTACCAGCGGTGGGTCAGGGACTTCGACATCGACGGCTTCCGTATCGACACCGTGAAGCACGTCAACATGGAGTTCTGGACCCAGTGGGCCACCGCCCTCGACGCCTACGCGGCGAAGCAGGGCCGGGACGACTTCTTCATGTTCGGCGAGGTCTACTCCGCCGACACGAACGTCACCTCCCCGTACGTCACCCAGGGCCGCCTCGACGCCACGCTCGACTTCCCCTTCCAGGAGGCGGCACGGCAGTACGCCTCCCAGGGCGGCAGCGCGCGGAAGCTCGCCTCGGTCTTCGCCGACGACTACAAGTACACGACCGGCAAGGCCAACGCGTACGAGCAGGTCACCTTCCTCGGCAACCACGACATGGGCCGCTTCGGGTACTTCCTGAACCAGGACGACAAGGACGCGACCGATGCCGAGCTGCTGAAGAAGGCGAAGCTCGCCAACGAGCTGATGTTCCTCAGCCGCGGCAACCCCGTCGTCTACTACGGCGACGAGCAGGGCTTCACCGGCTCCGGCGGCGACAAGGACGCCCGCCAGACCCTGTTCGCGTCCCAGACCGCCGACTACCTGGACGACGACCAGATCGGCACCGACCGCACCCACGCGAGCGACGCCTACGACACGAGTGCACCGCTCTACAAGCAGATCAGTGCTCTCGCCAAGCTCCGCAAGGCGCACCCGGCCCTGACCGACGGCGTCCAGACCGAGCGTTACGCGGCCGACGGCTCCGGTGTCTACGCCGTCTCCCGCTTCGCCAACGACAAGACCGAGTACATCGTCGCCTTCAACAACTCCGGCGAGGCGAAGTCGGCGACCTTCGCGACCGGTTCGGCGGGCATGGGCTTCAAGGGGATCTACGGCAGCGACTCCGCCGTGACCTCGGATGCCGACAAGAAGATCACCGTCACCGTCCCGGCCGGTTCCGCGATCGTCCTCAAGGCCACCGACAGGCTCGCCGCCCCCGCCACCAAGCCGACGATCACCCTCAAGGCCCCGGCCACCGGCGCCACCGGCACCGTCGAGCTCGCCGCCGACGTCGACGGCGGTCAGCTCAACCGGGTCGTCTTCGCCGCCCAGACCGGCAACGGCAAGTGGCAGACGCTCGGCTCCGCCGACCACGCCCCCTACAAGGTCACGCAGGTCATCGGCAAGGACGTACCGACCGGAACCGCCCTGCGCTACAAGGCGGTCGTCATCGACTCCGCCGGCCGTACCGCGAGTGCGACCGCCGAGTCCACCACCGGCACCCCGCCCGCCGAGGAGCCCCCCACCGCCACCTCCCGGGACTACGCGATCGTCCACTACAAGCGCACCGACGGCGACTACGCCAACTGGGGCCTGTACGCGTGGGGCGACCTCGCCGACGGCGAGTCCACCCAGTGGCCGGACAGCCACCCCTTCATCGGCCGGGACGCCTACGGCGCCTTCGCCTACGTGAAACTGAAGCCCGGCGCCTCGAACGTCGGCTTCCTGGTCATCGACAAGGACGGCAACAAGGACGTCTCCGTCGACCGCACGATCGACGTCACCAAGACCGGCGAGATCTGGATCGAGCAGGGCAAGACCGACGTACTCACGGAAAGGCCCGAGTACCCGGCCCAGGACAAGACCAAGGCCGTCCTGCACTACCAGCGCGCGGACGGGAACTACGACGGCTGGGGTCTGCACGTCTGGACGGGGGCCGCGAACCCCACCGAGTGGTCGAACCCGCTGAAGCCGGTGAAGACTGATGCCTATGGCGCGGTTTTCGAGGTGCCGCTCACCGAGGGTGCCACCAGTCTCAGCTACATCATCCACAAGGGCGACGAGAAGGATCTCCCCGCCGACCAGTCGCTGGACCTCACGGCCAACGGTTACGAGGTGTGGCTGTTGAACGGCCAGGAGAAATACCTGCTGCCGCAGCCCGCGGGCAGTGCGGCCGCCCTCGACCTGACCACCTCCAAGGCGGTCTGGATCGACCGGAACACGGTCGCCTGGAACGGTTCGGAGGCGGCCGCCTCCACCCAGCTGCTGTACTCGCGCACCGGCTCGATCGCCGTCGAGGACGGCACGCTGACCGGCGCCGACCAGAGGTGGCTCCGCCTGAACAAGAGCACGCTCACCGATGCCCAGAAGGCGAAGTTCCCGCACCTGAAGTCGTACACGGCCTTCTCCGTCGACCCGCGTGACCGCGACCGGGTCCGCGAGGCCCTGCGCGGCCAGGTCGCCGCCTCCCAGCGGGCGGCGAACGGCGCGGTGCTCACGGCGACCGGTGTGCAGATCGCGGGCGTCCTGGACGACCTGTACGACGGGACGAAGGCGGACCTCGGGCCGACCTTCGACAAGGGCCGTCCCACGCTGGCCGTCTGGGCGCCGACCGCGCAGTCGGTCAAGCTGGAGATCGGTGACTCCACCGTCGCCATGAAGCGGGACTCCGCCACCGGCGTCTGGTCCGTCACCGGCCCCAGGTCCTGGAAGAACAAGCCCTACCGGTACGTCGTGAAGGTGTGGGCGCCCAGCGTCCGCGAGGTCGTCACCAACAAGGTCACCGACCCCTACTCCCTCGCCCTGACCGCCGACTCCGAGCGCAGCCTGCTCGTCGACCTCGCCGACAAGTCGCTGGCGCCGGCGGGCTGGTCGACGTACACCAAGCCGAAGGCCGTGCCGCTGAAGGACGCGCAGATCCAGGAACTGCAGGTCCGGGACTTCTCGGCCGAGGACAAGACCGCCTCGGACCGGGGCACGTACCTGGCCTTCACCGACAAGCTCAGCGACGGCTCCAAGCATCTGCGCAAGCTGGCCGAGGCGGGCACGTCGTACGTCCATCTGCTGCCCGTGTTCGACATCGCCACCATCCCCGAACGCCGGGAGGACCAGGCGACCGTCGACTGCGACCTCGCGTCCTACCCGGCCGACTCCGACAAGCAGCAGGAGTGCGTCTCCAAGGCCGCCGCGAAGGACGCCTACAACTGGGGCTACGACCCGTACCACTACACGGTCCCCGAGGGCTCCTACTCGACCGACCCGGACGGCACCACCCGTAACCTCGAGTTCCGCAAGATGGTCAAGGCG
Source organism: Streptomyces sp. P17 (assembly GCF_032436805.1). Lineage (NCBI taxonomy): Bacteria > Bacillati > Actinomycetota > Actinomycetes > Kitasatosporales > Streptomycetaceae > Streptomyces > Streptomyces sp. P17. Next base: position 14,107 of record NZ_JAVRBF010000052.1, read on the forward strand.
CTGAACGAGGACGGCCTCAGGGTCGTCATGGACGTCGTCTACAACCACACGGCCGCGAGCGGCCAGGCGAAGACGAGCGTTCTCGACCGGATCGTGCCCGGCTACTACCAGCGGCTCCTCGCCGACGGCTCGGTCGCCAACAGCACCTGCTGTGCCAACACCGCGACCGAGAACGCCATGATGGGCAAGCTCGTCGTGGACTCGATCGTCACCTGGGCCAAGGAGTACAAGGTCGACGGCTTCCGCTTCGACCTCATGGGCCACCACCCGAAGAAGAACATCCTCGCGGTCCGCAAGGCCCTCGACGCGCTGACCCTGGAGAAGGACGGCGTCGACGGCAAGAAGATCATCCTGTACGGCGAGGGCTGGAACTTCGGCGAGGTCGCCGACGACGCCCGCTTCACCCAGGCCACGCAGAAGAACATGGCCGGGACGGGGATCGCGACCTTCTCCGACCGGGCCCGTGACGCCGTACGCGGTGGCGGCCCCTTCGACGAGGACCCCGGCGTCCAGGGCTTCGCCTCCGGCCTGTACAACGAACCCAACTCCTCGGAGAACAACGGGAGTACGGCCGAGCAGAAGGCCCGTCTGCTGCACTACCAGGACCTGATCAAGGTGGGCCTGTCCGGCAACCTCGCGAAGTACCGCTTCACCGACACCGACGGCAAGGAGGTCACCGGCGCCCAGGTCGACTACAACGGCCAGCCCGCCGGATACGCGGACGCGCCCGGCGATGCCCTCGCCTACGCCGACGCGCACGACAACGAGTCCCTGTTCGACGCCCTCGCCTTCAAGCTGCCCGCCACGGTGAGCGCCGACGACCGGGCCCGGATGCAGGTCCTCGCCATGGCGACCGCCACCCTCTCGCAGGGCCCGGCGCTCTCCCAGGCCGGCACCGACCTGCTGCGCTCCAAATCCCTGGACCGCAACTCCTACGACAGCGGCGACTGGTTCAACGCCATCCGCTGGAACTGCGCCGACGGCAACGGCTTCGGCCGCGGGCTGCCGATGGCCGCCGACAACCAGTCCAAATGGCCGTACGCCACACCGCTGTTGAGCCAGGTGAAGGTGGGCTGCAAGCAGATCGACGGCGCCTCGGCGGCGTACCGGGATCTGCTGCGGATCCGTTCGACCGAGGACGTGTTCTCGCTGGACTCGGCCGAGCAGGTGCAGTCGAAGCTCGCCTTCCCGCTGTCCGGCAAGGACGAGACGCCCGGCGTGATCACCATGACGCTCGGTGACCTGGTGGTCGTGTTCAACGCGACGCCGCGGCAGCAGGAGCAGCGGATCGCCGAACTGGCCGGGAAGGGATACGCGTTGCACGAGGTGCAGACCTCGGGCGCGGATCCTATCGTCAAGGGCTCCTCGTACGAGAAGGAATCCGGCACGTTCGCCGTTCCGGGGCGCACTGTGGCGGTGTTCTCCCGCACCTCCTGACAGCGGACTAATTTGGGTGGAGCGGATCCCGTCCGGGGTCCGCTCCACCCCTTTTCCTCGCCCTGAGGGCTGTTGGAGATGGACGGTAACGACCCGACCACCGTGATGGTCGTGGACGACGTGGCGGCGAGCCGGTACGCCATGGGCGCCGTGCTGCGCCGCGCCGGACACCTGGTCGTGCCCGTGGCGAGCGGCGGTGAGGCGCTCATCGAACTCGACGCGCGGCGGCACGAGGGGGCCCTGCCCGATGTCGCTCTCGTGGACGTCGGACTGCCGGACATGAGCGGCTTCGAACTGTGCCGCCGGGTGCGTGCCCGCCCCTCCACGGCCGCGCTCCCCGTGGTCCACTTCTCCGCAGGCGCGCTCGGCCCGCGCGAGCGGTGCATGGGTCTGGACGCGGGCGGTGACGCCTATCTGACCGTGCCGGCCGAGCCCCAGGAGATCCAGGCCGTCGTCCGGGCTGCCGTGCGCGGGGCGCGCAGGCGCGGCGACTTCGAACTGCTCGCGCACCGGCTGACCCTGCTGTCCGAGGCGATCGTCACCGTGCAGGCCGCCCGCTGTCCGCGGGAGCTGGCCGACGCGGCCGCCGAGGGCGCGGCCCGGATCACCGGCACCGACGCCGTGGTCCTCGTGCTCGGCCCGGACGGAGAGATGGACTCGGCCACGTCCAGGAGCCGGCTCGCGATGCCGGACGCCAGTGCGCACGAGGCCGTGGCCCGCCTGATCACCCGGATCGCCAAGGGGCGGACCGGTGTGCACAGCACCGTGGTGCCCGCCCCGCTGTGGCCCGCCGGGTTCTTCCGGGCCGGCCGGCAGGACGATGCCCGGCTGGTGCTGGCGTTCACCCAGGAGGGACGGAGCCCGGTGTGCATCGCCACCCCGGCGCGCCGCGCCCCTCTGGACGACGTGTCCCTGCTCCGGCTCGCCCAGGCCACCGCCTTCGCCGCCGAGCCGCTGTTCATGTACCGGGCGGAGCGGCATATCGCGCTCACCCTCCAGCGCAGCTTCCTGCCCGAGCCGCGGCGTCTGCCCCGGCTGCCGGGCGTCGACCTCGTCGTGCGGTACGTGCCCGCGTCCCGGGAGACCGAGATCGGCGGGGACTTCTACGCGGCCCTGCGTACCCCGAGCGGCATTCTCACCGCGGTCGGGGATGTCGTCGGGCACTCGCTGGAGGCGGCCACCGTGATGGTCGAGATCCGGCACGCGCTGCGCGCCTACTGCGTGGAGGACGGCGACCCCCGGGTGCTGGCCGAGCGGCTGGACCGGATGCTCCAGCACTACCACCCGGACGTCACCGCCACCGTCTGTCTGGTCCTCGCCGAACCCGACGGCGGGCACGCCCGGATCGCCAACGCGGGCCACATCCCGCCGCTGGTCGTGCGCGAGAACGGCGACGCCGACTATGTGAAGGTGTGCGGTCCGCTGCTCGGCCTGGGCCTGGAGCGCCCCGAGCCCGCCGAGCTGACCCTGGCCCCCGCCGACCGGCTGCTGATGGTCACCGACGGTCTGATCGAGACCCGCGGAGTCGACCTCGCCGTCTCCATGGACCAACTGCGCACGGCCGCCGGCGCCGCACCACCGGGTCTTGACTCGCTGTGCGACACCCTCCTGGGCTGCTTCGGCCATGAGCGCGAGGACGACATCGCGATGCTGGCGCTGCGACTAGGGTGAGCCGTGTTGCCGCCGCAGGAGAACAGGAGTGCCCATGCCGCAGATCACCGTCGAACGCTCCCCGAGACTCGACCACGTCGACTGGGAGGCGTTCGCGACCGCGCTGCACCCGGTGGTCGTCGAGACGGCGGCCGCGCGTCTTGAGGCGTGCAAGACGCGGGTCCTGCGCACCGAGGACGAGGCGGTCGGCGCCGGCGCGGAGGGCCACGCCATCGTGCAGGTCACCCTCGCCCTGCTCGCCGGACGCACCGAGGAGACGAAGGCGCGGCTCACCGAGGCGACGCTGGAGCTGCTGCAGAAGTACGTCGAGCCGGTGGACGGACTCACCCTGCATCTGTCCGCGGAGGTCCGCGACCTCGACCCCTCCTACCGCAAGGCCGAGATCCAGGGTCGGACAGGCCCTAGGACGCCAGCACGATGAGCCGGGAGACCAGGTCGCTGAACGGGCCGTCGGCCGGCTCGTCCCGGAGCATGCGGCGCAGCAGCGCCGTCATCTCCTCGTCGTAGGCGGCGCTGACGGCGGCCAGCGCGGCGAAGTCGTGCACCAGCTGGACCTCCAGCTCGGCGCGCGGGATGCGCCGGCCGTCCAGCCAGATCAGCGCCGTCGACTCGGCGAGCGAGATCCAGGAGCGGATGACCAGCTCCAGCCGCGCGGGCGGGTCCTCCACCCGCAGATGCGACAGGATCTGGACGTACGCGGCCTGCCGTACGGAGTCGATGAGCGCGTTCGTGGTGGAGGAGCCGACCGCCGGGCCGCCGCGCATCAGCGCCGAGAAACCGGGGCCGTGCTCGTCGACGAAGTCGAAGTAGCGGCGCATCACCCGTAGCAGCCGCGCGCCCAGCGGACCGTCCTGCGGCTCCACGAACCGGGACGCCAGATCGTCCGAGGCGCGCTTCAACGCGGCCTCGTACAGGCTGAGTTTGCCGGGGAAGTAGTGGTAGACCAGCGGACGGGAGATGCCGGCGGCCGACGCTATCTCGTCGATGGAGACCTGGTCGGGCGAGCGTCGGCTGAAGAGGTCGAGGGCGACGCCGATCAGCTGCTGCCGTCGCTCCTCGACGCCCATTCTGCGGCGTACCCCGGTAGTCATACGAACACCTTACCGATCGGATTCGGCCCTCGAACGGGCCGCACCGGCCAAGGGTGTTCACATGTCCAACACCAGACGCTCACCGCGTGCCCGCGACACACAGATGAGCATCGAGTCGTCACGCTCCGCGTCCGTGAGCAGCTCGTCCCGGTGGTCCACCTCGCCCTCCAGCACCCGCTGTTGGCAGGTCCCGCAGAAACCCTGCTCGCAGGAGTACAGGGTGTCGGGCAGCTCCTTCCGTACGGCTGCCAGCACGGTCGAGTCCGCCGGAACCGTCAACACCCGCCCGCTGCGCCGGAGTTCGACCTCGAAGGAGCCGTTGCCCGCGGTCGAGGCACGCGGCGCGAACCGCTCCAGGTGTACCCCCGGGGCCCGCTCCTCGACGGCGGCCATGAGTCCTTCGGGCCCGCAGCAGTAGACGGCGGCGCCCTCGGGTACGTCCGCGAACAGCGCGTCCAGGTCGGGCAGCCCGGCCTCGTCCTCGGGGACCACGGTGACCCGGCCCTGCCCGGCGTCCAGCTTCTCGATCTCCTCAAGGAACGGCATCGACGCCCGAGTCCGCCCGCCGTACAGCAGCCGCCAGTCGGCGCCCTCCGGCAGCGCCCGCAGCATCGGCAGGACCGGTGTGATCCCGATGCCGCCGACGACGAAGACATACGCGGGAGCCCCGACGAGCGGGAAGCGGTTCCGCGGTCCGCGCACCTCCAGCTCCATGCCCTCCTGCACCTGCTCGTGCACCTCGCGCGAACCGCCCCGCCCGTCCTCGACCCACCGCGTGGCGACGGTGTACGACGAGGTGTCCTCCGGGTCCCCGCACAGCGAGTACTGCCGGACGAGCCCCGACGGCAGCACCAGGTCCAGATGCGCACCGGGCTCCCAGCGCGGCAGGTCATGCCCTTCCAGACGCAGCCTTACGACACCGTCGGCGACCTTCTCGTGCGCGGTCACGAGCAGCCGCAGCGCCCGCGACCGGGGGCGCCCGGAGATCGGCTCGTCCAGCGTCGGCATCGGCCACAGCGGCGAGGCCTGGATACGGCGGCGCACGGCCCGCCTGGCGAGCAGGGCGGCGCCCGCGACGACCACGACGGTCTTGAGGCGAGGCATCACTTGGTCCCCTTCTCGGCGGCGAGCGCGGCCGGGGAGGAGGCCAGATAGGCGACCGCCTGCTCGGTGGAGCCCTCCTGGGAGGGGTGGTAGGTGCGGCTCATGTAGCGCGGGATGGACCGGACCAGGTCCCCCGTCGAGGGCAGCAGGCCCCGCCGGCCGCGCAGGTAGAACGCCCGGAAGCTCGCCTTGCCGTCGAGCAGGCTCGGATCGTTCTCCATGAAGAAGCGGGCCCCGCGCTGCCACAGGAACACCAGCGCCCCGAACGCGAGCGCCCAGGTGCGCGCCCGGCGCCGGTAGCCTCCGTCGACGTGCATGAACAGGTCGAAGGCCACGGACCGGTGCTCGACCTCCTCGGCACCGTGCCAGCGCAGCAGGTCCAGCATGGTGGGATCGGCGCCGCGCCGGTCCAGCTCCTCTGCGTTCAGCACCCAGTCACCGAGGAAGGCCGTGTAGTGCTCGATGGCCGCGATCAGCGCCACCCGCTCCATCAGCCACCAGCGCCGTGCCCGGCCCGGCGGCAGGGTCCGGTCCCCGAGCAGCTTCTCGAAGAACCAGTCGACCTGCGCGGTGTACGGCGTCGGATCGAGCCCGAGCTCCTTCAGATGCGGCAGCACCTCGTCATGGGCCTGGGAGTGCATCGCCTCCTGACCGATGAACCCGATGACGTCCTCACGCAGCCGCTCGTCCCGGATGTACGGCAGCACCTGCTTGTAGACATGCACGAACCACCGCTCACCGGCGGGCAGCAGCAGATGCAGCACATTGATGGTGTGCGTCGTGAACGGATCCCCCGGCACCCAGTGCAACGGGGTGTCCTCCCACGAGAAGGACACCTTGCGCGCCTTGAGCGGTATCCACTCGTCCTCGACGGGTAGGGGCACCCGGGCCTGCTTGTTAGACATGGCGTCAATGTACTGAGGAGTAAGTCCGAGGAGAACCCCCCGTGCGCGAGGTTCTTCCGCTCGTCCGCCGTCTCACCTCAGCCCGCTGATCGCCCGCCCGTTCTCCAAGGTCCCCTTCAGCTCGGCCTGCGCGCCCTGCTCGGTCTTCGCCGCCAGCAGGCCGCCTTCCGCCGAGGCGCTCACCCCGCCCGTCGTCCGGATGGACGCCGTGTCCCGGCTCCCCGCCGCCAGCAGGTACCAGGACCCGCCCTGCGACTTCCACAGCACCCCGGCCAGCACATGCGGATCACGCGGCCCGCACGCCGGGACGTTCTCTGCCTTCGCCGCCACCGCGCCGTACGTCCCGCCCGGCGTGCGGAACTGGGCCAGCACACGCGTGCCGCCGCCGCGCCAGGTCTCGGCGCGGGTGCACACCCAGTCGGCCGTGCCGCCCGCGTCCGGCAGCGGCTGCCGCGCGTACTCCCAGGCGTTCACCGTCCGCACCCCCTGCGCCCGCACCGCGGAGAGCGAGCAGGCGTACGGCGCCCAGGTCCGCAGCTCCTCGGCACCGGAGGCGTCCTTGACGGAGCCCGGGCGGCCGGTGGTCAGCCGGGCCGGCACCAACTCGCCGAGGTCCGACATCAGGCGGGTGCCCTCGGCGTCGGTCACCTGGAGGACGTTCCAGGACGTGCAGCTCGACTCCTGCGCTGCCGGACTGGCCAGCGGGGAGGTCACCCCGTCGGTCAGCGTGAGCGCCATCGCCCCGGAGCCCGGCTTCAGCAGGTCCCGCTCGGCGGCCTTCTTCACCCACGGCGCCATCAGATAGCGGACGTTGCCGTCGGCCCGCCCCAGCACCACGGCGTTCGCCTCGGCGCCGGTCGCGTTGTCGACGCGGGCGAAGTCCAACGCGGCACCGGCCGTGCCGTCCTTCGGCTCGGCGTAGCGGGCGATGCGCAGTCCGTCGTAGAGGATCACCACGCGCGCGTTGTCGACGGCGCCCGCGTACAGGAGTTGCGGCGGGCCCGCCGGGCCGCCGGACAGGGTGCCGGGGGTGGCGGAGACGCGGACCGTCTCGCCGGGGCGGGCCCAGACGGCGAGCGCGCGGCGCAACAGGTCCCGGTCGCCGGTGAGTTCACCGCGCGTGGGCCACACGGAGAAGTCGTTGCGCGAGGCGGACTGCCAGGCGGCCGAGGGGACCTTCAGCAGCCGGCTCGGGTCGAGAGCGGCCTGGGCGGCCGGATTCTGCGCGTACGACGGAGCCGCCGCGCCGTCGGGCCCCCAGCCCTCCCCGGGCAGCCCGAGCAGCGCCCCGCACACCACCAGCGCGGCCCCGGCGACCAGCGCGGCCTTCATGTGCTGCCTGCGCCGCATCAGATCGGTGGGCCGCGCCTGGAGCGAACAGGGGTCGAACTCGGGGGAGTCGAGCAGCGCATACCGCGCGGGCACGGTGTCCGCTTGCTCAAGCGCCGCGTCCACGTCCTCGGCCCCGGCCGCCGTCAGCATCGTGCGTACGTCGCCGTCGGGGAGCTTCTCCAGGCCGCGCAGGACGTAGGCCGCGCGCGCTGGCCCTGAGAGCGCCGAGAGCTGCTGGTCGAGGGCGAGTTCGTCGGCGCCGCCGGAGCGGGGGAAGAGCCTCAGGCCCCACACCTGGGGCAGCAGCGGCGGGAGCTGGGACCGCTTGGGCCACGCCTTCCGGGCCAGCGGCAGGCCCGCCTCCAGCGCCGTACGCACCACCTGGAGGCGCACGAAGGCATACCCGGGATCCCCCTCGCGACCCGTCGACTGGGCCGGGATCACAGACGCGGACGTCCGGCCCCGGGGCAGGGCGCGCTGGGTGAGGGCATGGGCGGTCAGGACGCGCCGGTTGCGGCCGAGGCCCGGGGGCAGGACCAGATAGGCGAGCCGGACCAGCCGGGGGTAGTGCTCGACCAGTGCGGCCTCGGCCTGTTCGACGTCGACGACGGGGTCGGTGGCGGAGGCGGGTGTGGGGCGCGGGGCGACATCCTGTGACTGCACGTCCAGCCAAACGAGCGAACCGTGGGTTGGTCACCGCCACCCGCGTCACTCAGTCGCCGGGCTCCAGGAGAGCCCGCGCGTAGTTCGCCATCGACCGCTGGTAACGCGGCAGATGGGGCGCCAGCGCGCCCAGCACCAGGGAGAGACCCTCGCGGTCCCGGCCCAGGCTGGACAGACAGAGCGCGAGGGTGGCCCGTACCGCGTCGTCCAACTCGTCCGACGGTGCGTCCAGTTCCGGCGTCAACAGCTTGACGCCCTCCTCCGGCTGCCCGATGTTCCGCAGCGAGCTCGACAGCTGGATCTTCGCCCGGCGGCCCCTGTAGCCGGTCAGGCCCCGCTCCAGCGCCTCCCGGTACAGCGGGACCGCCCTGTCGGAGTGGCCCGTGGAGTCCCAGGCACAGGCCCGCTCGAAGGGGCCGAGGGGGCTGTCGTGCGGGAGTTCGGCGACGAGGGCGTCGATCACGGCCCGGAAGTCGGCGGCCTCGTCGTCGGCGTAGTCGTCGAAGCTCGCCCAGGCGGCGGTGACGCGGTCTTCCCAGTCTCGGTTCACCGCAGCACTCTCGCACGCGTGCGTGCGGACCGGCAGCGGTATTTTGAGTGCTCCGCGCGCGGGAGCCGTATCCACCGTGAGGCCCCTGTATGGAGGAACTGATGAAGGTGACCCGACCGATGCTCGCGGCGGTGGCGGTGCTGATGCTCGCGGGGTGTGGCTCCGACGGCGACGAGAACGCCGTACCTCAGACGGCGAACGGCAGTCTGGAGCAGTTGGCCGCGGAGGTGAAGTGCGCGCCGGACATTCAGATCGACGCCGACGACGTGCGCCAGGCCATCTGCAAGGACAGCGACGGCAAGTTCATCCTCGCCACCTTCGCCACCGACCGCGGCCAGCGCGAGTGGATCAACGGGGCGAAGGACTACGGCGGTCACTTCCTCGTCGGCCGCAAGTGGGTGGCCGTGGGCGAGGAGACCAGCACAGTGACGATGCTGCGGAAGACGCTCGGCGGGAACATCGAGGAGGGCAAGGACCACTCGGCCCGCTCGGGCGGGCACTCGGGGCACTGAGCACACGCACAGACGAAGACCGGCGGTGAGGGATCCTCACCGCCGGCCTTCTCATGGGGTCACTGGCAGCGCCGGCCGTTGTTGATGCAGTAGACCATCTTGTTCATCAGCCTCGTGGAGAAGAAGTTGATGAAGTCGTTGTGGTCGGTGATCGGCTTGTGCAACTGCTCCGGGAAGCCGTCCACCGCGTACGGGTTCACCACTTGACCGTTCTCGATGGTCGGGGCGGGGACCTCGTAGACCAGACGGGCCTGGAGCTGGGGGATCGCCTTGAAGCCGTTGGCGCAGGTGCCGTCGGCCTGGACGAACGCCACGTGGGTGCGGTGGTTGGCGCTGTCGATGTTCTGGCCGTCCCAGCAGCTCTGGAAGTTGGTCGTGCGGACCACGTCACTGCCCTCGGGGCAGATCGGGTACTTGTCCTTCAGCTGCACCCGGTTCTCGAAGCCGGTGCAGCTCCAGTTCACGTTGGCGTTGGCATTGCCGTTGATGAAGGCCTTGGCGTCGCCGGTGATGATGCGCAGCGCCCTCGGCATCGCGACGACCGGACCCCGCTTGTTGCCGACGAACTTCAGCTGGGCCACCTTGGGCTCGAGGATCTTGCCCACGTTGCCCTCGGTGCCACCGCCGGGCTTGTTCTGGTCGAAGTCCTGCGTACCGTCCTGCAGACGCAGCACCGGCCAGAAGTACGAGGACTTGTCGGCCTGGTTCTGGCAGCTGGTCTCGGCCGCCGCCAGGTCCTCGTCGCTCGCGAACGCGTTGTTCGACTGGTTGCCGACGTAGTCGTGCAGGTGGTGTGCGCCGTTGGTGACACCCGGGGCCACGATCACGTTGTCCGTGTTGTAGTTTTTGTTGCTGTTGGTGCCGCACTTGGTGGTGAAGGTACCTCGCGAACCGGACCTGCCGTTCGCGCGGAGCCCGTTCGCACCCACGCCCGGCTGGGCGTTCGCCTGCACCTGGGTGATGTCGACGAAGTCGTCGGCGGTCGGGCCGTTGCTGGCCTGCCCGCCGTTGCCCTGGCCCTGGCCTTGGTCCTGGCCTTGGTCCTGGCCCTGGCCTTGGTCCTGGCCTTGGTCCTGGCCCTGGCCTTGGTCCTGGCCCTGGTCCTGGCCGTCGCCGTTCTGGTCCTGACCCTGGTCCTGGCCGGCCTCGCCGTCGTTCGTCTGCGGCTGCTCGGCGGGGACGCCCGAGCAGGGAGCGAGCTGGTCCAGCGAGTCCTGCGCGGCGCCTCCGGCCCGCTTGAGGTTGATCTGGATCCGGTCGATGGCCGCGATCCGCTTGTCCTTCAGCGGGCCGAGGATCGCGTTCTGGACGAATCCCGAGTCACCCGTCTGCGCCTGGCGCGTGGTGGCGAGCCGGGCGTAGGCCTCGGTGATCTGCTTGTCGAGGTTGGCCAGCTCCGTGTCGACGCCCGAGCGGGCGCCGTCCGGTACGTCGGTGATCTGCTGGCCGACGTCCGGACACTGGATCGTCGCGATCTGCGCCGCGGCGGTCCTCGTCCGGTTCTGGTCCGAGCCCGATTCATTCGCGGATGCGTAGAAGTTCGCCCAGATCAGCCCGCCCCCACCGAGCGCTAGGGCCGCCGATGCGGCTATGGCCTTGGTGGCCAGCGGCGTACGGCGTTTTCGTGTGTTGCGTCCCATGGAACTCCTCTGACTTCCTTGCGGGGCAGCGAGGCGCCCGACAGGAGTGAAGCGGCTCCCTTCCATACGGACGGAGTCCCACGGGTGTTCAGCAGTCTCAGAAATTTCACGGCAACTCGCGTTTGGCGCTTGTCATTTCAGCGCCCTTGGTCCAGATAGGCGAGAACCGCCAGGACGCGCCGATTGTCGTCGTCCGAGACCTCCAGGTCCAGTTTGGCGAAGATGTTGGAGGTATGTTTGCTGATGGCCCGTTCTGTGACGACAAGCTGGCCGGCGATGGCCGCGTTGGACCGTCCCTGCGCCATCAGCTCCAGCACTTCCCGCTCCCGAGGAGTGAGCCGGTCCAGCGGCCGCCGGTCGTCCGCCGCCCGCCGGGTCAGCAGCTGCTGGATCACCTGCGGGTCCATCGCGGTACCGCCGGCCGCCACCCGCCGTACGGCCTCCACGAACTGCTCCGCGTCGAACACCCGGTCCTTGAGCAGATAGCCGACAGCGCCGTCGCCGTCGGCGAGCAGCTCACGGGCGTACAGCTGCTCCACGTGCTGCGAGAGCACCAGCACCGGAAGGCCGGGTCTCGCGCGGCGCGCCCGCAGCGCGCACTGCAGGCCCTCGTCGGTGTGCGTGGGCGGGAGCCGTACGTCCACCACCGCGACGTCCGGCTCCAGTTCGGCCAGCGCCCGCTCCAGCTCCGGGCCGCTCTCCACGGCCGCCGCGATCTCGAAGTCGTAGGCCTGAAGGAGCCGGACGAGTCCGTCGCGCAGCAGGAACAGGTCTTCGGCTAGGACAACGCGCAAGGGATCTCCATGGTGACCATGGTGGGACCGCCCGCGGGGCTGCTGACGGCCAGGACGCCGTCGAATGTACCCAGTCGGCGCTCCACGCCGGCCAGCCCCGACCCGGCGCCGATCACCGCGCCGCCCTTGCCGTTGTCGGTGACCGTCGCCCGCAGCATGCCGTCACGGTGGTGCAGGTCGACCCAGATCCGGTCGGCGCCCGAGTGCTTCACGGCGTTGGTGAGGACCTCGCTGACGGCGAAGTACGCGGCCGACTCCACCGGCGCCTCGGCCCGCCCCTCCAGCTCCACGGTCACCTCGGTGGCAATCGGCAGCCGCAGCGCCAACGCCCGTACGCCGTCCCCCAGTCCGCGCTCGGCGAGCACGGGCGGATGGATCCCGCGCACCAGGTCACGCAGCTCGGCGAGCGCGTCGACGGAGGACTTGCGGGCCTGCGCGATGAGCTGCTTCGCCGCCTCCGGGTCCTTTTCGATGAGCATCTCGATGGTGTTGAGGTCCATGCCCATCGCGACCAGCCGTGCCTGCGCCCCGTCGTGCAAGTCGCGTTCGATACGGCGGAGTTCGGCGGCGGAGGTGTCGACGGCGTCCCGTCGCGTCTCGGTCAGCACGCGGACCCGCTCGGCGAGTTCGGCCTGGCTGGGTGTGAGGAGTGCCTGGGTGAGGCGGAAGTGGAGCCGGAAGGCGCTCACGGTGTACCGGTGGGCGACGAAGAGGAGCGCGGCGCCCAGGGCGCCGGCGCCGAGCGCGGACGCCTGGTCGCTGACCGGTACGAACCCGTACCAGTACGGCCCGTACTCGCCGTAGGGGCCGCCCGTCATGGTCCGCCACAGCCCCGCCGCCAGCGCGAATCCCTCCAGCGGGTACAGCACGAGCACGGCGGGCAGCAGCGCGGTGATGAAGCCGGCCGTCATGTCGACCGGCAGCCACCGCAGGTCCCGCCAGGTCGCCGGGTCGCGCAGCATCCCGAAGGTGCGGGTCCAGGGGTTGGCGTCCTTCGGTATCGGCCGGTACGCCGGGGGGATCCGCACCCCGCCCCACTGCGCGGCGATGACCCGCCGCCAGTTCGCGAACGCCCGAACTCCCGTGAGCACCCACGGTGTCGTGACGATCCCGACCCCGATCGGGATCAGCGCGATGGACACCAGGGAGAGCGTGAAACACAGCACGGCCCCCGGCAGCAGCACCAGCGCAAGCCCGAGTCCCCGTAGTGCCGCCTGCAAAATGCCCCGTGCTCTGCTCTTCGTCTCTGTGGTCGTCATGCCGCAAGTCTGGACGAGCCGGGGGAGCAGGTCACGGGGCCGAGCCCCCCGCTCAGGGGGTGGTGCCAGATACACCCCCGGGCTCAGGGGGTGGCGCCAAGAGCCCCTCCGGCCGACGCCAGCACCTTGGCCTCCACCTCCGGGTCCAGGCCCTTCGCCGTCCGGTCCGGTCGCCGCGGCGCCGTACCGCCGAGGCTCTTCAGCCAGGTCCAGGTGTCGGCGACCGTCTCCTCGACCGGGCGGCAGCGCAGCCCGGTTCCCACCGCCCGCGAGACGTCGGCGCTGTGCAGCGCGTCGTGCCCATCGCTGCCCGGCGGCACCCACACGGGCAGCTGGGTCCAGGGTTCGATCCCGGCGTCCAGGATCACCTGGGGCTCGGTCCAGCGCAGTTCGGCCGCGCCGCCCGTGACCGCGACGCACGCGTCGAGCAGCGTGCCCATCGTGGCGTGTCCCGAAGGGCCGATCAGGTTGTACGGCCCGCTCAACTCCCGCTCCGCCGCCCCGAGGAGCCAGTCGGCGAGGTCGCGGGCGTCGATGTACTGGATCGGCAGCTCCCGCGGCCCGGGCGCCAGCACCGGGCCGCCCTTGGCCATCCGGTTCAGCCACCAGGGCAGTCGGCCGACGTTCTCGTACGGCCCGATGATCAGCCCCGCCCGCGCCAGCACCGAGCGGTCGGGTCCGAAGGCGTCCAGGACAGCCAGCTCACCGCCCCGCTTGTCCTGGACGTAGGCGGTCTGTTCGGCGTCGGGCGAGGCGCCCGTGACCACTGGCGCGTCCTCGGTGTATCCGGCGGGCGGCGCCCAGTCGTACACCGAGCAGCTCGACACGTAGACGTACCGCCCGACGCGGTCCCGCAGCAGGCGGGCCGTGTCCCGCACCGCGCGGGGCGCCGCGGACCAGGTGTCGACCACGACGTCCCACTCCCCGCCCTCGGCCAGCGCGGCGAGGCCGTCCGCGGCGGTGCGGTCGCCGTGCAAGGCCCGTACCCCGGCGGGGGCCTCCTGCCGCCCCCGGTGGAAGACGGTCACCTCCCAGCCCCGCCCGACCGCCGCCTCGACCACGGCCCGCCCCACGAACTCCGTACCGCCCAGCACCAGAAGTCTCATGCGGGTGACTCTGCCTGCTCGCAGCGCGGGAGAGAACAGGACTCTGCCATCAGCAGATCACCTCGGCGAACGCCGGCAGCTTCCGTACGGCGTCCCGGACGGTGCAGCCCAGGTGCCGGCCCGCGGTGTTCATCACGTCGGAGGCGACCCGCCGCCGCGACTCGGCCGCAGGCCGCAGCGGGGCCACGGCGAAGGGGGCCAGCCGCTCCTGCCCGCACGCGGCGATGCGCAGCAGAAGGGGCGCTCGCCTTGACGGCGGGCGCCCCTTCAGGGGATCCGGGGGATCAGACCTGGCCGGCCTTCTCCAGGGCGGAGCAGCAGGTGTCGACGATGAGCCGCGTCACGACGTACGGGTCGACGTTGGCGTTCGGACGGCGGTCCTCGATGTAACCCTTGCCGTCCTTCTCGACCTGCCACGGGATACGGACCGAGGCGCCACGGTTGGAGACACCGTAGGAGTACTCGTTCCACGGGGCGGTCTCGTGCAGACCGGTCAGACGGTCGTCGATGCCGGCGCCGTAGTTCTTGACGTGGTCGAGCGGCTTGGAGCCCTCGCCGAGCGACTCGCACGCGGTGATGATCGCGTCGTAGCCCTCGCGCATCGCCTTGGTGGAGAAGTTGGTGTGCGCGCCGGCGCCGTTCCAGTCGCCCTTGACCGGCTTCGGGTCGAGGGTGGCGGCGATACCGAAGTCCTCGGCGGTGCGGTAGAGGAGCCAGCGGGCCACCCACATGTGGTCGGAGACCTCCAGCGGGGAGACCGGGCCGACCTGGAACTCCCACTGGCCGGGCATGACCTCGGCGTTGATGCCGGAGATCGCGAGACCCGCCTTCAGGCAGTTGTCGAGGTGGGCCTCGACGACGTCACGGCCGAAGATCTCGTCGGCGCCGACACCGCAGTAGTAGCCGCCCTGCGGGGCCGGGAAGCCGCCCTTGGGGAAGCCGAGCGGGTAGCCGTCCTTGAAGAACGTGTACTCCTGCTCGATGCCGAAGATCGGCTCCTGGGCGGCGAACTTCTCGGCGACCTCGACGAGCGCGGCGCGGGTGTTGGTGGGGTGCGGGGTGAGGTCGATGTTCAGGACCTCGCACAGCACCAGGATGTCGTCGCCGCCGCGGATCGGGTCCGGGCAGCTGAAGACCGGCTTGAGCACGCAGTCCGAGGCGTGGCCCTCGGCCTGGTTCGTGGAGGACCCGTCGAAGCCCCAGATCGGCAGCTCGGCACCCTTTGCGTCGTCGCCAAGGATCTTGGTCTTCGAACGCAGCTTGGCCGTCGGCTCGGTGCCGTCGATCCAGATGTACTCAGCCTTGAAGCTCACGGGCCACATCCTTCGGGGTGGGTCTCTAGGCGCACTTGCGGGTGCTGCGGCGCTGCGGCACTGGGGCGCCGCCTTTGTCGCCCGCGAGCCTGTCAACAGGCGATTTCCCGGTCATTGCTCGAATGTGAACCCCGTGTTACCTGGTGGTGCTGTGGTGCGACTCACGCTGTGAGGGCCCGCCCGGCGCCACGCGGGTGCGGGGCGGGGCACTCGTATGCGATGGGGTGGGGACGGCGGCGGCCGCCGGCTTCCCCCCTCGTGAAGCCGGCGACCGGACCGCCCTGGGCATGCCGGTCCTGCCGCTCCTGGCCGGGAGCGGCAGGACCCATGACACGTACGAGGTGACCTGGGCCTCACCCCACCTTCTCGATCACGGCCCGGCGGATCAGGAACTTGCCGGGCTCGCGGACCTGTTCGAAGGCCGCGTTGTTCAGCAGGACACAGGAGCCGGAGACCGAGGTGACCTCCACCGTCGTGGACTTGTTGTTGTCCAGGTTGGTGACCTTCAGCTTGGTGCCGGCCGGGAACTGGTTGCTGGACGCGGCCGGGGCGCCGCCCTCACCGGAGAGGGTGACGGTGGAGCCGTTGCAGACCTGCTGCCCGGACCCGGGCTGGGCGGGCTGTTCCGCCTCGGCGGGCGGTGCGGCGGGCTGTTCCGCCTCGGCGGGCGGTGCGGCGGGCTGCGCGGCCTGAGAGCCCTGAGCCGACTCCCCGACGACGCACCCGGACGCCTCCGGCTGGACCTTGATCTGCGCGACGACCGCCTCGCGGTTGGCGATCCGGGCCTGCGACTGGGCGTCGGGCTTGGCCCGCTGGCCCTCGATGAACCGCTCGTTGTTGCCGAGCGCGGTGGCGAGGCCCTGGCAGACACTCGACTCCGCGGCCGACTTCGGCGACTGCGCGGCGTTCGAGGTGCTCGCCATGACGAAGGCACCGCCGCCCGCCACGGTCGCCGCGCTGACGAGCAGCGCGATCTTCTTCTTCGTACTGAGCGTTCTCCTGCGTGACATACGCGCCTCCTGCGAGGTGGGGAGCTGTACGCCGCTATGTACGAGATACCGAACGAAGTTACTCAGCGGTTACAGGAGTCGCTGAAGTGACCTGTGTCACAAGGGAGTTGGGGTGTTCAGTCGTCCCCGTTCTCGTAGGCCACCACCGTGTCGTTGACGTGCTGAAGCAGTCCCTGCGTCTGCCGGGTGATCTCCTCCTCGCGCGTCGCGGAGCCGTCGCCCCACTGCCCGTTGGCGAACACCACGGACCGCACGGTCATCAGCCGCTCGAAGACCCCGGACGACCCCGGCGGCACGGTCGGCAGCCCCGCCTCCGGCGGCGGGTCCAGCGAGACGACCTGGTAGGTCAGCGGGTCCATGGAGGCCACATGAACACCCTGGAGGCGTCCTCGACGCGCTCGATGCTCAGCACGGAGACCGTCACCTGCGAGCGCCGGTCCGCGTCCGTGAACAGGGCCGCGGTCATCCGTGCGCACGGCTTGCCCTGCTCGATCAGCTCGGCGAGCTCCTGCGACATCCCGCGCGAGCAGTCCGTGGTGGTCGCCCAGTCGACGCGCTCGTAGGTCGAACCGTCCTTGAGTGTCACGGTCTCCTGGGGGAAGGCCTGCTCTGGGCTGGGCGGGCGAGGAGCGAGGGCAGCGCGCTCACGCCGAGCGACATACCGTCAACAACCGTAGGCGGGCGTCACTTTCGGGACAGTGCGTCCCGTACGGCCTCCTCGGTGCGGCCCACCACCGCGGTGCCGTCGTCCGCGGTGATGATCGGGCGCTGGATGAGCTTGGGGTGTGCGGCCAGCGCCGCGATCCACCGCTGTCGGGAGGTCTCGTCCCGCGCCCACTCCTTCAGCCCCAGCTCCTTGGCCGCGGCCTCCTGGGTGCGGGTGATGTCCCACGGTTCGAGGCCGAGCCGGTCGAGTACGGCGCGGATCTCGTCCTCGCTCGGGACGTCCTCCAGGTAGCGGCGGACGGTGTAGTCGGTGCCCTCGGCGTCGAGGAGGGTGAGGGCGCTGCGGCACTTGGAACAGGCGGGGTTGATCCAGATCTCCATGGCGACCACGGTAAGCGGTGGCGGGAGGAGGGCGGCTCTGTTCGAATTCGTGTCGCCTCAGGAGCCTCTCTCTGATCCCCTGTGACGGACCGCCAATATCCTTGCTCACCAGGGGGTTTGATGGAGTTGGCAGCCCTGCTGATTGTCAGTGGGGGGCAGTAGACTGGGAGCAGTGTTCGAGGGTGTCGCCGGAGCGTCCGGACGGACGGCGCCCTGACCGCGACAGGAGGATGCCTGTGCCCGCTGCCGCACTGAAGCCGAAGCCGACCCAGTCCACCGCGAAGCGCCCAGTCCTGCTGGACCTGCCGTACGCCCCGCTGGAGAAGCGGCCACTGCCCCCGGGCCGCCCGCGCGAGTGGTACGTCACCCACAACCGCCGCCTCAAGGCCATGCGCCTCGCCATCGCCCTGCTCGACTCGGGCATCTACCTGCCGAACCAGGCCCGCAACGAGACGATCCGCGCCACAGCGGAACTGATCGGCGTACATCCCCCGTCGGACACGACGTGCCACATGGTGAGGGCATTCATGCGCTACAACCGCTGAGGCGAATGCCGGGCGCCTCGTGAGCGCGGGGCACCCGGCACCGCTGTATCGGCCTGGCTGCGACCAGCAACACCGCGTATCCGCCGGTGCTGTGGGTGGTTGTGCCGCTGTACCGCCGGCGGTGTGGGTGGTTGTGCCGCTGTACCCGTCGGCGCTACGAGCGGCCGCACCGTCGCATCCGCCGTAGCTGCGGGCGGTTGTGCCGCTGGGGCGGCACCCGCTGCCGAAGAGAGCGGCGCCCCGCCGGCGCGGGTGAGTGAACCCACCCGCCCCGCCGGTGCGGGTGAGTGAACCCACCCGCCCCGCCGGTGCGGGTGAGTGAACCCATCCCCCCCGCACCACAGCGCGCCCCCAGCCGTCGACCCGTCTCAGTCCTCCCCCCGCCCCAGCCGCCGACTCACTCACCCCAGCCCGACCCGACACCGCCCGTCACCCCACCAACTCCCGCTCCAACGGCGTCCGGAACCGCGGCGTGACCCGAGTCGCCCCCACCCACCCCCGCAACCGCTCCGCCTCAGCCGAGATCGCCGCCTCCGCCTCCCGCCCCACCCCGGAGGAATCCAGCAGGCGCCACACGATCTCCCCGTCAAGACGCTGAGCCCACCCCCCGACCACCCGCCCGTCCCACCACACCGTCGGCCCCACGTTCCCGCTCCGGTCGAACAACGCCCCCCGCAGCGACGGCGCCAGATACCAGTCCCGCGCCTGCCACCCCATCGCCGTAGGATCCAGCCCCGGCAGCAGCGCCGCCCACGGCCGCCCCGGCTCCGCCACCGGCCCGGCGTCACCCGCGACGACGTATCCCGTGCCCTCGTCGAGCCCCACCGCCTCCGCCCCGATCGCCGCCAGCGCCCGCCGTACCTCGGTCACCCGCCACCCCGTCCACCACTTCAGATCCGCCTCCGTGGCAGGTCCGCACACCGCCAGCCACCGCCGCAGCAGCTCCGCCTGCGCCCCGGCGGGATCCAGCTCGGGATGCTCCGGCGCCGGCGCCCACCGGAACTGCGTCGAGGTCCACGAGCCGAGCGGCCGCCCCCGTACGACCTTCCCCTCGACCCCCAACACCCTCAGCAGCCGCGATGAAACGGTGTGCACCCCCTCGTAGCTCTTCCCGGCCGCGTAGGCGAACTGCTCCCGCAACCGCGGCTCGTCCCGGGCCAGTTCGGCCGCCGTCGCCTCCCCGCGCCGCGCCAGCGCGGACAGCGTCGATGCCTCCACCTCCCGCAGCCACTCCGCGTCCGGCGCCCCCGCCTTCGCCATGTCCTTGACCAGCGACGCGCGCTCCCGGGCGGCGACGGCGAGCCCGGTGGACGCGTGCACGACGGCGGTGAGCTCGGTCGGGAACACGAACACCGTGTGCCGCATGCCATGCATCCGCACCAGCGAGCGGTCCTCGTACAGCGCCCGCTCCGTACCGGCGACGGTCTTCGCCGGGTCCGCCAGCCGCGCCCCGACGGCGAGAAACACCGTCGCCGGATCGGTACCGTGCAGCGCCACCAGCGACCCGGCGACCTCCTCCGGACTCCCCGCCCGGGCCTCCCCGGCCAGCCGATGCCGCACCGCCAGCCGAGCCCGCCGCTCGGTCACCCCGATGTACCGCAGCCCGTCGCCACCCATGTCCGACCTCCACCCGTCACAGCCGTAACTGCATCCTGACGGAAGCCACTGACAATCCCGGCCGGGCGACTCCGGACCTGTGACCTCAGGCCGGCGTGCGAGCTCAGGCCGGCGCGGTCACGCGGCCGGCGTCTTCCGGGACGCCGCCGCGATGGCCTCCCGCAGATGGTCCTCGTCGGCCTTGCTGAGCGAGGTCTGCACCAACTCACCGCCGTACGGCGTCAGCTGCGGAATCACCTTGTCGTCGGCAGCCTTCTTCACCAGTACGAACAGCGCGGCGGCCCCCGGCCGCAGATTCGCGCTGAGGTTCTTCATGAAGTCGTCGTTGATGCCCGTGTCGGTGACCGCGCCCCCGGCCGCGCCGGCCGCCGCGCCCACCGCCGCGCCGAGCAGCGGGGCCAGGAAGAGCAGTCCGATCACACCGCCCCACAGCGCACCGCCGGCCGCACCGACGGCCGTGTGGTTGACCGCCTGATGCAGTTTGATCTTGCCGTCCTGGTGGCGCTCGACGACCACCGCGTCCTCCAGCTCCACCAGATGCTGCTTGGACAGCTCGAACAGCTTGTCGCGGACCTGGCTCGCGGTGGCGACGTCGTTGTAGGCGATGACGAAGAGATCGCTCATCCGGGGCACCCCTTGTTTCCGTGCGGCACTTTCTGCGTACGGCACTTCCTGTACGACCGTATTGCGGCATTTGCGCAATCGTTCCGACTCTAGGCCGGTGGAAAAGGGGATGCACGCCGAGTGCCCGGCTCCCTAGCCTGGACTAATCTCAGCCACCCACGCCCATGGAGGGGAGGCCGTCATGGGCACCATCGTTGTCTCCGGGACCGTCGTCCTGGTCGTCATGGGATTCGGAAACCCTCTCTACTGGCTCGCCGCCGTCGCCGTGCTCTTCCTGTACGTGCGGTACGGGCGGGACGCGTCGACGACCCCCCGCTCGGGTGGTGGCTCCGGCTCGATGCCGTCGGACTACCGCGCGTACCGGGACCGTCGTGACATGCAGGCCAAGTGGGAGCGCCGCTACCGCCGCGAGCGGCCCATGGAGTCCCGCCGTCAGGATCGCGGCCGCGACAGCTGAGCGCGGGTCACAGCCCGGGGGCGCCCCACACCGGGAACCAGCGGCTGAGGTCCTCCTCCAGCCGCAGGTCGTTCCCGAGCGTCGCCCGCACTCTGAGTTCGAGCGCGTTGTCGCGCCGCTGCCCCTCGCCGGGCAGCGGCGCGAAGGGGTAGAAGGTGCCGCGCTTGTAGAGGTAGACCAGCGCCAGCGCGCGGTCCTCGCCCGGGTTCCGGAAGCCCGCGAGGGAGCACAGCAACTGCGGGCCGAAGCCGTTGACCTCCATCGAGCTGTTCACCGCGTGCAGATCGTTGACCAGCTGGGGGAGCTGGTCGGGGGTGCGTTCGGAGACCAGCCATGAGTAGCCGTAACCGTCCCGCGTCAGCCGCACCGGCGGTCCGTCGCGCTCGGTGTCCGCGTCCAGCAGCGCCTGGACCTCGCGGTGCGTCTGCTCGAAGGCGGCGCCCTCGACGGTGGCGAAGCACACCGCTCCGCTCCCGGTCGGGACGAAGCCGGTGGCCGCCTCCAGGGTCACGGCGGCCGAGGGCAGCCCGAAGAGCTGGTCCAGATCGGGCGCGACCGGCTTCGTACGGCCGAGCAGGATGTCCAGCAGTCCCATGCTCACGCCCCTCCGGGAGCCGCCGCCTCACCCAACTCGGCGGAGATCCGCCCCAGTTGGCCGAGCCGCTGCTCCAGGCTCGGGTGGGTGGAGAAGAGCCGCGCCAAGCCGGGCTCCCGGCCCAGCGCCGGGGTGAAGTAGAAGGCGTTGAAGGCCTGTGCCGTACGCAGATCCTTGGTCGGGATACGGGCGATGTCCCCGGAGACCTTGGTGAGCGCGGAGGCCAGCGCCGAGGGCCGGCCGGTGAGCAGCGCCGCCGCCCGGTCCGCCGCCAGCTCCCGGTACCGGGACAGGGCCCGGATCAACAGGAAGCTGATCGCGTACACGGCGGCGGAGACCCCCATCACGGTCGCGAAGACGACGGCGGTGTTCTGATCCCGTCGCCCCCCACCGAACAACTGGCTGTAGAACGCGAACCGCACGACCAGCCCGGCGATCACCCCGAGGAACGAGGCGATCGTGATCACGGCGACGTCCTTGTGCGCCACATGCGACAGCTCGTGCGCCAGCACACCCTCCAGCTCCGCCGGCTCAAGACGCCGCAGCAGCCCCGTGGTCACACACACCACGGCATGACCGGGATTGCGCCCGGTGGCGAACGCGTTGGGCATGTCCATATCGGATACGGCGACCACCGGCTTCGGCATGTCCGCCAACGTGCTCAGCCGGTCGACCACGCCGTGCAGCTCGGGATACTCCTCCCGCTCCACGACCCGCCCGCGCATCGCGAAGAGCGCGACCCGGTCGGAGAACCAGTACTGCGCCCCGAGGAACCCGGCGGCGACCACCACGACCAGCACCCAGGACTTCAGCAACACGATCAGCGTGCCCACGAAGACCACGTACAGCAGTCCGAGCAGGAACAAGGTGACCCCCATACGGGCGGTCAGCCCCCGATCGCTCCGGAAGCGGCTCTGCATCTGCCTCACCCCGCAGTCAGGCACTCGTCCCACTGCCAGTGTGCACCGAGGCTCGCTGATGAAGCGGTCCGGAATGTCCCCAGGACCCGCAAAGGATCTCCAGGAGGATCTCTAGTAGGACGAGCCCCTGAGATTCACATATCCGAGCAGCACGATGATCGCCGCGACGCTCCCCAGCACCACGGCCGTGGATATCCAGGACCGCCGCCGGCTGTGACGCACCGGATCCGGATCGCCACGGAACGGCACGGGCCCGGGCGGATTCTCCTTCCAGCGCGCGGCCAGCATCCGAGCCCGCGCGGAGGGCTCCTTGTGCGCGGCGGCGTCCGCCCACTTGATGTCGAACTCCCGCTCGCCGTCGTCCCGTTCGGGCATCCCCGTTAACCCTTCTCGAACAGCAGTACCCCCACGATACGACGACGCCCCCGCCCTGAAAAACAGGAACGGGGGCGCAGCCAGACGGCTCAGGCGTCGATCACACGTCGAAGTACAGCTCGAACTCGTGCGGGTGCGGACGCAGCTGGAGCGGGGCGATCTCGTTCGCGCGCTTGAAGTCGATCCACGTCTCGATCAGGTCGGACGTGAAGACGTCGCCGGCGAGCAGGAACTCGTGGTCGCGCTCCAGGGAGTCCAGGACGGCCGGGAGGGAGGTCGGGACCTGGGCGACGTTCGCGTGCTCCTCGGGAGCCAGCTCGTACAGGTCCTTGTCGATCGGCTCGGCCGGCTCGATCTTGTTCTTGATGCCGTCCAGGCCCGCGAGGAGCAGGGCCGAGAAGGCCAGATACGGGTTGCCGGAGGAGTCGGGCGCCCGGAACTCGACGCGCTTGGCCTTCGGGTTGGAGCCCGTGATCGGGATACGCATGGCCGCGGAGCGGTTGCGCTGCGAGTACACCAGGTTGATCGGCGCCTCGAAGCCCGGCACCAGACGGTGGTAGGAGTTCACCGTCGGGTTGGTGAAGGCCAGCAGCGACGGGGCGTGCTTCAGGATGCCGCCGATGTAGTAGCGCGCCATGTCCGACAGGCCCGCGTAGCCGGCCTCGTCGTAGAACAGCGGGTCGCCGTTGCTCCACAGCGACTGGTGCACGTGCATGCCCGAGCCGTTGTCACCGAAGATCGGCTTCGGCATGAAGGTCGCGGTCTTGCCGTTGCGCCAGGCCACGTTCTTCACGATGTACTTGAAGAGCTGCAGGTCGTCGGCCGCGGCGAGCAGCGTGTTGAACTTGTAGTTGATCTCGGCCTGGCCGGCGGTGCCCACCTCGTGGTGCTGGCGCTCGACCTGCAGACCGGCCTTGCCCAGCTCCAGGGAGATCTCGGCGCGCAGGTCGGCGAAGTGGTCGACCGGCGGGACCGGGAAGTAGCCGCCCTTGTAGCGGACCTTGTAGCCGCGGTTGTCCTCCAGCGCACCGGTGTTCCAGGCGCCCGCCTCGGAGTCGATGTGGTAGAAGGACTCGTTCGCGGAGGTCGCGAAGCGGACCGAGTCGAAGACGTAGAACTCGGCCTCGGGACCGAAGAACGCGGTGTCCGCGATCCCGGTCGAGGCGAGGTACGCCTCCGCCTTCTTCGCCACGTTGCGCGGGTCACGGGAGTACTGCTCGCCCGTGATCGGGTCGTGGATGAAGAAGTTGATGTTCAGCGTCTTGTCACGGCGGAAGGGGTCGACCCGGGCGGTCGACAGGTCCGCGCGCAGCGCCATGTCGGACTCGTGGATGGCCTGGAAACCACGGATCGACGAACCGTCGAACGCGAGCTCCTCGTCCGGGTCGAACGCCTCGACGGGCACCGTGAAGTGCTGCATGACGCCCGGCAGGTCGCAGAAGCGGACGTCGATGAACTTGACGTCCTCGTCCGCGATGAACTTCTTGGCCTCGTCGGCGTTCTGGAACATCCAGCTCCTCCTACTCCCGACCGTCCGTGCCGGGGTGGTAGTTCGTTCGTGCGGCCAGTGCGGTGGCACACGCTGACCTCGACCCTAGGGACGCGTGATTTCTCTGGCGTGACCCATTTGTTTCGCACAAGTTAACCGGCCCACGTTCCACGGTAGCCCCGACGCACCCCGGGTGTCCCCGGTCATATACGGGCGCAGTACCGTGGACGGGTGGACAACAGGCAAGCACTCGGATCGTGGCTCTCCGGGCCCCGCGCGGCCATGGAGGACGCCGGTGTCGACTTCGGATACCGGGGTGAGCAACTCGGTCTGCCGGAGCACGGGCCCGGCTCCATCGCCCGCCCGGGCAGGCGCCTCGGCGCCCTCGCCGTGGACTGGGGCCTGTGCCTCTTGATCGCATACGGCCTGGTCACACAGGGCTACGACACCGCCACCGGCAACTGGGCGCTGCTCATCCTGTTCGTGATGAGCGCCCTGACCCTCGGCAGCGTCGGCTTCACCCCGGGCAAGCGGCTCTTCGGCCTGAGGGTGCTCGCCCTGGACACCGGCCGCGTCGATCCGCTGCGCGCCCTGCTGCGCACGGTCCTGCTCTGCCTCGCCGTCCCCGCCCTGATCTGGGATCGCGACGGCCGGGGTCTGCACGACCGGCTGGCGCGCACGGTCGAGGTCCGGATCTGACGCCGGTCGGGTGACCGCCGCGGCGCCACGGCCCCGGGTCCCGTCGACATCGAACCGCGTTCGAAACACTGCCGCCATGGAACGGAACACGTCGACGATCGTGGTCAGGGCGTCCCAGGTCGCCGACATCGCGGCCCGGCACAGCGAGGAGGCGGAGGCCGCACGGCGGCTTTCGCCACAGGTCGTGCACGCGGTGCGGGAGGCCGGCTTCGCGCGGCACTTCGTGCCGGTGGCCCACGGCGGTACGGCCGGCGGCTTCACCGAGCTGACCTCGGCGGTCGTCCGCGTCGGCGAGGGCTGCACCTCGGCGGCCTGGGCGGCGTCCCTCTCCGCCTACGCCGGACGCTACGCGGCGTTCCTGCCCGAGCAGGGGCAGGCGGAGATCTGGGCGGACGGGCCGGACGCCCTGCTCGCCGCCGCGCTGATGCCCTCCGGCACCGCCCGCCGCGTCGACGGCGGCTGGCGGCTGAGCGGTGAGTGGAAGTACATCAGCGGAGTCCACTTCGCCGACTGGGCGCTCGCCTGCGCGCCGGTACCGGACGAGCGCTCCGAGGACCCCGAGGGGCGGCCCGAAGTGCGGTACTTCGCGGTGCCGAAGGCCGACTTCACCATCACCGACAGCTGGTACTCCGTCGGAATGCGGGGCACCGGCAGCGACACCCTGGTGCTCTCGGACGTCTTCGTGCCCGAGCACCGGACCCTGTCCCGCTCCGCCGTCCACGCCGGCCGGGCCCCCGCGTCGGACGCGCGCTGTCACATCGTGCCGATGTACGCCGTGAACTCGCTGCCGTTCGCCGCCCCGCTGGTCGGCGCCGTACGAGGGGCCATGCGGTCCTGGGTCGAGCGGACCGGGTCGCGGGTCGACCGTCGGGGCCGGGCCGTACGCGAGATGCCCTCGATGCAGGTCTCCCTGGCCCGCTCGGCCGCCGAGGCGGACGCCGCGGAACTCCTCGTCCGGCGTACCGCGGCGGTCGCCGACGGAATCGAGACGCCGGCCGACGGCGAGGCCGCCGTCCGCGGGGCCAGGGACCTGGCACTGGCGGTGGAACTGCTGGTCTCGGCGGTCGACCGCGTCTTCCGCACCAGCGGGACCTCCGGGCAGGCCTCGACCGATCCCGTACAGCGCTTCTGGCGGGACGTGAACAGCGCCGCCTCGCACGTGGCGCTCTCCTTCGAGTCCACCGGGGCCGCATACGGCGCCTGGGCACTGTCCGACCGGCCCTGACGTCCGGTTGCCGGGACCGCGTGGCTCACGGATAGTCACGTCATGATGGACCAGGACACAGAGATACCGGACGCGGCCGTGACGCCCGAGGAGTTCCGGGCGGCGATGGGCCGCTTCCCCTCGGGCGTCGTCGTGGTGACCACCCGGTGCCAGGACGGCACTCCCCGCGGCTTCACCGCCAGCTCGTTCTGCTCCGTGTCGCTGGAACCGCCGATGGTTCTGGTCTGTCTCGCGAACTCGGCCGACTCGGCCACGTCGTTCGCCCGCTGCGACCGCTTCGCGGTGAGTGTGCTCTCCCCGGTCCACCGCTCGCTCGCGGAGCGCTTCGCCACCAAGGGCGCCGACAAGTTCGCCTCCGGCGGGCTGCGGCTGAGCCCTGGTGGACTGCCGACGGTCGAGCGGGCCCTGTCCGAACTGGACTGCGTGGCACACGCACGTCACCCGGCCGGGGACCATACGGTCCTGATCGGCCGGGTGACGGGTGTACGGCTGGGTGAAGGGGCCCCGATGGTCTACTACGACCGGTCCTTCAGAACGCTGGCCTGAGGCTCAGCGGGCCTTCGGGCCGCCCTTGGGGAGCTTCATGCCCTTGGGCATCGGCCCCTTCGGCAGCGGCATGTTGCTCATCAGGTCGCCCAGGGCGCGCAGCCGGTCGTTGGTGGCGGTCACCTGGGGGCCGGAGAGCACCCGCGGCAGCTTGAGCATGGTCGTGCGCAGCTTCTTCAGCTCGACCTGGTCCTCGCCGACGCCAACGATCAGATCGTGCACCGGAACGTCCACGACGATGCGGTTCATCTTCTTCTTCTCGGCGGCCAGCAGGCTCTTCACCCGGTTCGGGTTGCCCTCGGCGACCAGCACGATGCCGGCCTTGCCGACCGCCCGGTGCACCACGTCCTGGCTGCGGTTCATCGCCACCGCGGGGGTGGTCGTCCAGCCCCGGCCGATGTTGTCCAGTACCGCCGCCGCGGCGCCCGGCTGGCCCTCCATCTGCCCGAAGGCGGCCCGCTCGGCCCGCCGCCCGAACATGATCGCCGTGCCGAGGAAGGCGAGCAGAACGCCCAGGATGCCGAGGTAGACCGGGTGACCGATCAGGAAGCCGATCGCGAGAAAGACACCGAGGATGAGGAGGAAGATCCCCGCGAGCACAAAGCCGATCTTCTTGTCGGCCCTGCGGGTCATCTTGTACGTCAGGGCGATCTGCTTCAGACGCCCGGGGTTAGCGGCATCCGCCGCGCTGTCACTTCTCGCCATGGCACGAAGTCTACGTGGCCCCGCGAGCGCCGACGACGGCAGTGCCGGTCACCGAACAGTGGGGGAACGGTCAGAGACGGGAGGCGAGTGTCCTCTCCAGCACCTGCTGGGCCTCGACACGGTCCTTGGCCCGGCGGCGGTCCTCCAGGACGGACGTCCAGGCGTTGCGGCGGGCGGTGCGCTGGCCGCTGCTCATGAGCAGCGATTCGACGGCACGGAGTGCAGTGGTGAAGGACGGGATGGCGGTGGCGCGTACCGGCGCGGCCTGCATGGTGGAGGTCCCCCCTCGGAGCGGCTTCGGGTGTACGTGGTGTGAGTCCAGCGTCACTGATTGGTGTTACCAGGGCGTGACCGACCGGTCAAACGCCAATGAAGCCTTGATACGGGCACCGAAAACACTGACGCGGCCCCGATGGCGTCCCTATCTGCGGGGATGCTCAGGACCGCGTCAATCGGCCTTTACCGGGCGGTAGTTGCTTGTGCGCAGTTTCACACGCGCCCGGTGGCACTCCGTGCCATCAGACGGCCTGCGAGGCGACGTACGCACCACGCTTCTCGACGGCCATCTGGTACAGCCGCCCGGCGCGGTAGGAGGAGCGGACCAGCGGGCCGGACATCACACCGGAGAAGCCGATCTGCTCGGCCTCCTCCTTCAGCTCCACGAACTCGTTCGGCTTGACCCAGCGCTCCACCGGGTGGTGGCGCACGGAGGGACGCAGGTACTGCGTGACGGTGATCAGCTCGCAGCCCGCCTCGTGCAGCTGGCGCAGCGCCTCGCTGACCTCCTCGCGGGTCTCGCCCATGCCGAGGATCAGGTTCGACTTGGTGACCAGGCCGAAGTCACGAGCCTCGGTGATGACCTTCAGGGAGCGCTCGTAGCGGAAGCCCGGGCGGATGCGCTTGAAGATCCGGGGGACCGTCTCGACGTTGTGCGCGAAGACCTCGGGGCGGGACTCGAAGACCTGCTGGAGCAGCTCCGGGACGGCGTTGAAGTCGGGGGCCAGCAGCTCGACCTTGGTGCGGCCGGCCTCACGGCCGGCGGTCTGCTGGTGGATCTGGCGGACCGTCTCGGCGTACAGCCAGGCGCCGCCGTCCTCCAGGTCGTCGCGGGCGACGCCGGTGATGGTGGCGTAGTTCAGGTCCATGGTGACCACGGACTCACCGACGCGGCGCGGCTCGTCGCGGTCCAGCGCCTCGGGCTTGCCGGTGTCGATCTGGCAGAAGTCACAGCGCCGGGTGCACTGGTCGCCGCCGATGAGGAAGGTCGCCTCGCGGTCCTCCCAGCACTCGTAGATGTTGGGACAGCCGGCCTCCTGGCAGACCGTGTGCAGCCCCTCGCTCTTCACGAGCTTTTGCATCGCGGTGTACTCGGGACCCATTTTCGCCCGGGTCTTGATCCACTCGGGCTTGCGCTCGATGGGGGTCTGGGCGTTCCGGACCTCAAGGCGCAGCATCTTGCGTCCGTCGGGGGTGACTGCGGACACATCGGCTCCCTGTAGCTTCGATTCTTCGGCGTACACCAGGGTACGCCCGTGTTTACTCAGCCCTGCTGTGAGGCCAACCCCACAGCCCGAGGGCGGATTCCCGGCGTCAGACGGTCGCCTTCTCGATCTCCCGCGGCTTCAGTTCCGCGTTCTCCAGTACGTCCCCCAAGTGCCGCTCGACGACCGGCAGCACCTCGTCGATCGTCACGTCCCGGCCGAGCTCGGCGGCGAGGGAGGCGACGCCCGCATCGCGGATGCCGCACGGGATGATGCGGTCGAACCACTTGTTGTCGGGGTTCACGTTCAGCGCGAAGCCGTGCATCGTGACGCCCTTGGCGACCCGGATGCCGATCGCGGCGATCTTGCGGTCCTCGCGGCGCTGGCCCGCGTTGGACGGGGCGTACTCGGGGCCGTTCAGACGCGCGTCGAACTCCTCGTCCTGCAGACGGGGGTCGAAGTCGAGGGACAGGCCACCGATGGCGGGGCGCTGCTCGACCGGATCGCCGAGCACCCACACCCCGCTGCGGCCCTCGACCCGGGTGGTCTCCAGGCCGAACTCCGCGCACGTGCGGATCAGGGCGTCTTCCAGGCGTCGTACATGCGCCACGACGTCCACCGGACGGGGGAGCTTCTGGATCGGGTAGCCGACCAGCTGGCCCGGGCCGTGCCAGGTGATCTTGCCGCCGCGGTCGACGTCGATGACCGGGGTGCCGTCCAGCGGCCGCTCGTTGTCCGCCGTGCGCCGGCCGGCCGTGTAGACCGGCGGGTGTTCGAGGAGCAGCACGGTGTCGGGGACCTCGTCGGCGAACCGCGCCGCGTGCACCCGGCGCTGCTCGTCCCAGGCCTCCTGGTACTCGACGGCGTTCGCGCCGAACCCCATACGGACGAACCGCAACTCACTCACGGCAAGCGCCTCCCTGGACGTCGTAAGGCACGAATGGTGCCTACGCCACTGTACGACTGCCGGTCGAGCGTCAGCCCTGAGGTCAATCCTCACACGATCGGATGAACGGGTGGCGAAGTGTGCGATCACCTGCTCACTCTCCGCTACATTCGCGCCGTTCACAGAGGCCATAAGGGCTGCTCACAGGCAATCCGGGCAAGTCAAAGGCCTGGAAGGCAGGAGACCGCACCGCAGATGACGGAACGACCCGCGCAGCGCACTCCCAACCGCCAGCTCGCCGCGCTCATCGCAGAAGCGGGGTTCTCCAACGCGGGTCTCGCCCGTCGCGTGGACCAGCTCGGACTCGAACACGGGCTGGACCTGAGATACGACAAGACATCCGTGACCCGGTGGCTGCGCGGACAGCAGCCGCGCGGCACCACTCCCGCCCTCATCGCCGAGGTCTTCACCCGCCGCCTCGGCCGTCGGCTCACCGCCCAGGACCTCGGCCTGGACGCCTGCGCCCCCGTCTACGCGGGCCTGGAGTTCGCCAGCACCCCCGAGGAGGCCGTCGACATCGTCAGCGGGCTGTGGCGCAAGGACTCCGGCAGCCATGCCGAGCTGCGCAAGATCGCGTTCACCCCGGCCGGGCTGGTGGTGCCCAGCCGGGACTGGCTGATCGGCCGGGCCGACGAGAAGGTCGCGCACGGTGAGGGGCCGGTGCGGGTGCCCGTGCAGGGCAGGCCGGGGGTGCCCCGACAGCGCGGCCAGGCCGAGCGCGGCCCCGGCCAGAAGGTCACCGGGGGCGACATCAACGCCCTGCGCTCGGTCGGCGAGCTCTTCCGCACCCTCGACGACATGTACGGCGGCGGCCACGCCCGCCAGGCCCTCGTGCGCTACCTGGAGCACGAGTGCGAGCCGATGCTGCGCGGCACCTACGGCGAGCAGACCGGCCGCCGCCTGTTCGCCGCGGCCGCCGATCTGACCCGGCTCGCGGGCTGGACCTCGTACGACATCGCCGCGCACGGCCTCGCGCAGCGGTACTACGTCCAGTCGCTGCGGCTGGCGCAGGCGGCGGGGGACCGGGCGTACGGCTCGTACGTGCTGGTCACGATGAGCCGGCAGGCCGTCTATCTCGGGCACGGACGGGAGGCGGTGCAGCTCGCGCGGGTGGCCCAGCAGGGCGTCGGTACGAACGCCCCGCCGGCCGTCCAGGCACTGCTGCACGCGGCCGAGGCGCGCGGGCACGGGGTGCTGGGGGAGGTACGGGCGTGTACGGCGTCCCTGGTCCGCGCCGAGCGCGCGCTGGAGGCGGCCCGGCCCGCTGACGACGTCCCGCCCTGGGCGCGGTTCTTCGACGAGGCGCAACTGGCGGACGAGTTCGGCCACTGCCACCGGGATCTGCAGCAGTTCCGGGCGGCGGTGCAGCACGCGGAGCGGTCCCTCCAGCTCCGGGCCCCGGCCTTCGCCCGAAGCCGCCTCTTCTGCCGGGTCGTCCTCGCCTCCGCCCGCCTGGGCCTGGGCGAACTCGACCAGGCCTGCGCCCTGGGCGCGGAGGCCGCGGGCCAGGCGGCCGAGATGCGCTCGGTACGGGCCCTGGAGTACATCCGGGACTTCGAACGCAGACTGGAGCCGTACAAGGACGCGGCACCGGTACGGGGGTATCGGGACAAGGTGGCGGCGGTACTGGGCTGAGGGGGATTCGGCACCGGCCTGGTGGGCTGAGGGGGATTCGGCACCGGCCTGGTGGGCTGAGGGCGGTTCGGCACCGGCCTGGTGGGCTGAGGGCGGTTCGGCACCGCCGCTCGCCGCCGCCGGGGCTGGGCGCCGTCGCGGCGGGATTGCCGGTGCCGCCAGTCGGGCAACCGCCGGTCACCGATCCCCGCCGCGACGGCGCCCGGCCGCGACGTTCCTGCCCGCCGGTGCCGATAGGCCGTCAGCTCCCGGCCGCTACGCCGCCCTCGCCTCCGTAGGCTCCGGTTCCGCCCTGTGCAGGGAGCCTGCCGTTCCCAGGTCCGTCAGGATGGAGCGGGTCGCGCGGTGGGCCGAGTGCAGTGCGCCCTGGATCGTGCTGGTGTCGCGGTGGTCGCCGCAGACGTACAGGCCCGCCAGGAGGCGTACCGGGCGGTGGGGGTCGTGCGGGGGGCGCATGGAGGGGACCGCGTCGGGGGTGTGATGGACCGCCAGGGTTTCCCAGCGCCAGGTGGGTGTGCCGTACAGGCGCGCGAGGTGGGTGCGGACCGCCGTGTCGAGGTCGGCCGGGGGTGTGCCCAGGACCGTCGACGACACCAGGGCCCGGCCCGCCGGGGCGCGCGTCGGGTCGACCGCGCTCACCACCGCCGTGTGCGCGACGGGGCCGCCCCTGTCGGCGTCCAGGAGCAGGGCCGCGCCGGTCGACGGCGGCTCGTCCGTCGTGTGGTGGACGACCGTCACCGGGTGGAAGTCCGGGACCCGCAGCCCGGGCAGGAGACCGGCGGCGGTGCGTGCACCCGTGGCCAGCAGTACCGCTCGGCACCGGAACACCCCGTGCTCCGCCGTGGTCACCGAGGTCGTGGAGACCGAGGTGACCCGCACCCCCGTGTGCACGGCCCCCGCGGGCAGCGAGCGCGCGAGCAGGTGCGGCAGTGTCTCCGCGCCCCCCTCCGGCACACAGAGCCGCCCGCTCGCGAAGGAGCGCAGCGCCAGATCCGCGCACCGGCTGGAGGCCGTCAGCTCCGGATCGCACAGCAGGGCCGACAGCAGCGGCCGCAGGAAGCCGTCGACCGTGCGGGCCGGAAGCCCGCGGGTGGTCAGGGACCGACCGGCCGGCGACTCGGGACGGGCCAGCAGCCGCTCGACCGGCGTACCCGCGAGACGGGCCAGCGCGGCGGCGAGCCGCGCCTGGTCGACCGCTGTGCCGAGCGGCGCGCGCGGCGCCGACGTAGGCCTGGGGGCGCTCGCCAGGGCGCGCACCGCGTGGAGTGCGCCCCTCGCGCCCCCCTGGGACGCCGGAGCGCCCACGCGCTGCCTGCGCCCGTCGCTGTGCAGCAGGACCCCGGGAGCGAAGGTGCTCAGGACGAGCGCGTCGAGTCCCGGGGTCAACTGCAGTTCGGGATACGACGTGGACATCAGCTGCCCGATGCGGTCGAGCCGGAAGCCGTCGACCTTCTCGGTCGACATACGGCCGCCCACCTCATGGGCGGCCTCCAGAACGGCGGTGGTCACTCCTGCGCTGGTCAGCCGATGCGCCGCCGCGAGGCCGGCGACCCCGGCTCCCACGACGACGACGTCCGCCTGGTACGCGGGCTCAAGCACGTGCCCCTCCTCGACGTTGCGCGGCCGGTGGAGACGTCATGCCCCCAACAGGCTCCGGGGATACCCGAGTTCGGATCGAGGTTAGGGCCGTGATCGGTCAGGGGAAGTCGCGCATCGACAGGGCACGGTCGCACAACGGTCGCATACGGACAGGTTGACGGCCCTACGAGGTCAGCGCCGCCCGTACGGCCCCTTCGATGTCCGGGAACGCAAAGCTGAACCCCGACTCCACCAGCCGCTTCGGCACCACCCGTTGACTGCCGAGCACATCCCCGGCCATCTCCCCGAGCGCCGTCCGCAGCACCGGCTCCGGCACCGTGAACAGCGTCGGCCGGTGCAGTACGCGCCCCATCGCCGCGGTGATCTCACGGTTCGTCAGCGGCTCGGGCGCCGTCACATTGAACGGCCCCGACAGACCGTCGGCCGCCATCAGATGCCGGATCGCCGCCACCTCGTCGTGCAGCGAGACGAACGACCAGTACTGCCGCCCGTCGCCCATCCGCCCGCCGAGCCCCGCCTTGAACAGCGGGAACAGCCGCCCCCAGGCCCCGCCGTGCCGGGCCACCACCAGACCCGTGCGCACGAACACCGTCCGCACGCCCACCCGCTCGGCGGGCGCCGCGGCCCCCTCCCACTCCGCGCACAGCTCGGGCAGAAAGCCCGCCCCGTGCGGCGCGCTCTCGTCGACGACCCGGTCGCCGGTGTCGCCGTAATAGCCGATCGCGCTGCCGTTGACGAAGACCCGCGGCGGCTCGTCCATCGACGCCATCGCCTCCGCGAGCGCCGCCGTGCCCAGCACCCGGCTGCACCGGATCCGCGTCTTGTACGCGTCCGTCCAGCGCCGCGAACCCACGTTGGCCCCCGCGAAGTTGAGCACCGCGTCGCACCCCGCGAGCGAGGCGGCGTCGACGAACCGGGCCTCGGGGTCCCAGCGGACCTCGTCCTGCGCCCGTGGCGCGCGCCGTACCAGCCGCACCACCTCGTACCCGTCCGCCGTCAGGGACCGCACCAGGGCGCCGCCGATGAGCCCGGACGCCCCGGCCACCGCGATTTTTGAAAGTTCCATGATCCCATCCTGTCCCCGCCGTCATAAATGCCTGGTCAGCTCAGCCGGTCGCCGCCGTAAGGTGGCCCGCATGCCCGAGCCCCAGCCGCCGCACATACGCTTCGCCCTCCCCGACGACGAGGAGGAGCTGGCCCGCCTCGACCGTGCCACCTGGTCGACGCTGCACGCGGTCACACCGCGCCCGCAACCGCCGTACCGCGCCTTCTTCGACGAGCGACACCTGCCCGAGGACTATCTGGTCGCCGAGCTGGACCGCCGCGTCGTCGGCTACATCCGGCTCGCCTTCCCCACGCCGCTCGCCTCGAACGCGCATGTCCGGCAGATCCAGGGACTCGCCGTCTCCGACGAGGCGCGCGGCCTGGGCGTCGGGCGCGCGCTGATCCGGGCGGCCGTCGAGGAGGCCCGCCGCCGCGGCGCCCGCCGGCTGACCCTGCGGGTCCTCGGCCACAACACCCCGGCCCGCAAGCTGTACGAGTCCGAGGGGTTCGTGGTGGAGGGCGTGCTGCCCGAGGAGTTCTTCCTGGAGGGCGGCTACGTCGACGACGTCGTCATGGGGCGCAGTCTCTGATCTGGTCATGGGTGGCGGCCGCACGACGTCGGCGCACCGTGAGGAAGAGGGCGGCCCCCGCCGCGAGCAGGGAGATCAGGAAGAAGACGGCCATGGGAACCTCCTGGAGGTCAGGGAGGTCTCCCATGATCGTGGAGCGGGCCGTCCTACGACGTGACCAGCTCGCGCGTGTCCACCGCCCGCGTCGCCTCCGCCGCCCGCTCGGCGTCCTCGGCGACCTCGGCCGTGGTCAGCACGTAGCCGGTCTCGTCGTCGGAGGTGGAGCGGGCGAAGACCACGCCGTACACCCGGCCCTCGGTGGTCAGCAGCGGGCCGCCGGAGTTGCCCGGGCGTACGGTGGAGCGGATCGAGTAGATCTCGCGGGTCACCGTCTCGTCGTTGTAGATGTTCTGGCCCGTCGCCCGCACCCGGTTGGCCACGGTGGCCGCCCGGAGGTTCAGATCGCCGTCCTGCGGATAACCGGCGACCACCGCCGAGTCCCCGCGCGCCGCGTCGTCGTCGAACTTCAGCACCGGCGCCCTCAGCTCCGGCACGTACAGCACCGCCACGTCCTTGTCCGGGTCGAACAGCACCACCCGTGAGGCGAACGCCGGACCCACCCCGCCGACCCGCACGCTCGGCTCGTCGATACCGGCCACCACATGGGCGTTGGTCATCACACGCCGCGGCGCGTACACGAACCCGCTGCCCTCGCGGCCCTGGGAGCCGGAGACGCCCTCGATCTTGACCGTGCTCAGCTTTGCGGCGTTGGTGGCGGCCGCGGTGACGCTGTCGCCGGTGGGCCTGGCGACCTCGGCGGTCGACTCGTTCTCGAACGGGTTGAACACCTGCGGGAAGCCCGCCTGGGTGAGCGCGGAGGTGGCGTCGGAGAACCACCCGGGGGTCGTGTCCGGCATCGCGTCCTGCACGGTCCCCAGCAGCCGGGAGTCCCGGATCGCCGACGTCAGCAGCGGTGAGGAGGACGCGGCCAGCACGCTCGCCGCGACCCAGGCCACGATCAGCACGGCCACCGAGTTGGCCACCGCCCCGCCGATCCCGTCGGCCACCCTCAGCGGACCGAGACTGCCACGGCCCAGCTCCCGGCGCAGCCGCAGCGCGAGCCGCCCCGCCAGCTCGTGCCCCACGGCCGCCGGGACCAGCACCGTCAGCATCGCGGTCACCGTCGCCGCGGTCGTCGCCGGCGTCACCAGGTCCATCACCCACGGCAGCACCCACACACCGATGACCGCGCCGCCCACGAACCCGGCGAGCGAGACGCACCCGGCGAGCAGACCGCGCCGGTAGCCGGACGCCGCGTAGGCCAGGATCGCGAGCAACAGCAGGATGTCGAGCAGGTCCACGGAGCCGCCTTTCTCTCGGACCATCCAGTACGCACGGAACGGGCCCGATGATCAGCCACGCGCGCGTGGCGCCCGGAACGCGCGAGACATAGATGTGTCGCAGGGGCGCCTCAGCCGGTGTCGAGGGGACGACCGTGCTCAGCCCTGCGGGCCTCCGCGCGCTCGTCCCCTCTCTACCGGCGCGCCCCTGCGCCACGCGTGCGTGTACCCCGGAAAACGCCTCAGACCATGACGATGGTTCCTCCAGCTGGCAGAGCACAGATCGCGGGCTGAGTGGATCCGTCGGACAGTGGGTCCATGTGTGTCTTCCGACCGGCCTTCCGAAGAACGCGGGGGGCACGAAGGCGTCGTACCGCCCGAATACCCGGCGCGGCGCTCGTCGCGCTCGGCTGTCTGCCGGGGCTCGCCGCCGTCACGGCGCTGGCCCTGTGCGCGAGCGGCGTGGAGCGCTCCACGGCAGCCTCCGTACGTCCCCTCGCGGCCCGTCCCGCCGGCCTGCACACCGCCCCCCGGCCGCCCATCGTGCCGCGCTCGGAATGGCTCGACGCGGACACCCGGCGCAAACAGCCGCCACCGCGCTACGACGACAAGGTCGTCGCCGTCTTCATCCACCACACCAACTCGCCCAACGCCTACGACTGCGCCGAGTCGCCCCGCATCATCCGTTACCTGTACACGGGGCAGACGGGACCCCGCGACTGGGACGACATCGGCTACAACTTCCTCGTAGACCGCTGCGGCATCATCTACGAGGGCCGCGCGGGCGGCGCCGACCGCCCCGTCACCGGCGCCCACACCCAAGGCTTCAACCACCGCACCGCCGGAATCGCCGCCCTCGGCACCTTCACGGCCGGCGCGGAGGTGCCCAAGGCGATGACCGACTCCATCGCCGCCCTCGCCGCCTGGAAGCTGGGCCTGTCCGGCACCGACCCGCGCGCGAAGGTCCGCCTGGTCTCCAGCAACAGCCTCAGCCGGTACACACGCGGCACCGCCGCCACCCTGCACACCTTCGCCGCGCACAAGGACGGCTACATGACCAGCTGTCCCGGCGCCGCCCTCGGCGCCCTGCTGCCCGAGATCCGGCAGCTGGCGGCCCGCCTCCAGGGCCGCCGCTGAGGCTCACAGGAAGGGCACAGCGCTTGCGCAGGGCGCTCAGATCCGGCCGCCCTACCGTCGTGCCCACAAGCCGACCGGAGGGGTGGGGATCATGAGCAGCAGCATCAGCAGTGGTCGTGTGTGGACGGTGGTCTGTGCGGTCGCGGCCGTCGTCCTGGGACCGGCGGCCGTCACGGCATCGGCCCTCGACCAGGCCAACGCGGCGCCGCCGTACCGCGTGGTGGAGGCCGACCAGACGAAGGCGTACATCCCGTCCGAGTCCAGCCGCCGCCGCTTCTAGGGGGTGTTTTGAAAGTCCCGCACAGCACCCACGGCGCCCGGCACGCACCCTCGCCGCACCGGCCAAAGACCCAAGTACGTCCAGTACGAGGGCCTTCGTCCGGCACGCCGAGGGCACGCACCGAACACCGCGGGCACCGCACAGGACTTTCAAAACACCCCCTAGTCCCGGAAGCGTTCCCAGAGCTTGGGGTAACGATCCGCCAGAGCCCGCTCGTTCTCGAAGTCCACCGGGGTGCCCGCGGGTTCCGCGGCGGCCGGCGGGATGCCGAGGTCCGGGGCGACGGTGCCGGTGAGCTGCTCGTAGGCCTCGTCGGCCGCGTAGCCGAGCTCCTCGCCGTCACCGTCGAACTCCTCGTCGAAGTCGTCCAGGAGATCGGCGAGCGAGTCGGGATCGTGCACAGCCCCCTCGTACACCTCCCGGCCCTGGCCGATCAGCCAGCACCGGAAGAAGTCGAAGGCGTCGTCGCTCGCGCCGTCCAGCAGCACCGAGGCGGCGCCCCACAGGTCCCAGGTGTAGGCGCGGTTGTAGCGGGCCTCGAAATGACGGGCGAAGTCCAGAACCATCTCGGGATCCAGCTGGAGCAGCCGGTCCACCAGCAGGTCCGCCTGCTCCTCGGGGTCGCCCTCGGCGGCCTCGCGCGTGGCGTCCACCAGCTCCCAGAACTCCGTCTCGTCCATCACGGGTCCAGCATCGGCCCTTGACGGGTGGGGCGCACGTGGAGTGTGGCGGATTGTTATCGGGCGTCCGCGGTTGTTATCGGGGCTGTTCCGCGCCGTACAGCGCGGCGAGACGGACCGCGTCGGCCGCGCAGCGCGCCCGCAGGGTGTCGGGCGCCAGTACCTCGACCTCGGGGCCCAGCGAGGCGAGCTGGGTGTGCGCGACCTCCTCGGACTCCACGGGAACCGTCACGGTCACCCACCCCTCCCCGTCCGGTTCGCCCGCCTCCGCGAGCGCCTCCCGCGCGGACTGCGGATCGACGGCGTACGGCAGCCTGCGCGCGCCGTCCGGGGACAGCCGTACGACGACCCCGGCGCGCAGGATGGACCGCGCGAACTGCTCGGCCCGCTCCTCCCAGAAGGCGGGCAGATCGAACTCCTCGTCCCGCTCGAAGCGCTCCTCGCCGGCCTCGACGGCGAGGAACCGGTCGATGCGATAGACGCGGTACGTCCCATGGCCCGCGACCCGCGCGCACAGGTACCAGACCCCGGCCTTCAGCACGAGCCCGTACGGCTCCAGCTCCCGCCGCACCTCACCCTCGCCGCGCCGGTACACCGCGACGACCCGCCGGTCGTCCCACACGGCCTCCGCGACGGCGGGCAGCAGAGCCGGTGTCCCGGGCTCCTTGAACCAGTTGGGCGCGTCCAGATGAAACCGCTGCGAGGCCGTCCGCGAGGCGTCTCTCAGCGACGGCAGCAGGGCGGCGGACACCTTGAGCCGCGCGGCGGATGCGGCATCCTCAAGCCCCATCTCCCGCAGCGCCCCCGGCACCCCGGACAGGAACAGCGCCTCGGCCTCACTGCGGTGCAGCCCGGTGAGCCGCGTCCGATAGCCCCCGATCAGCCGGTATCCCCCGGCCCGCCCCCGGTCGGCGTACACCGGAACCCCCGCCTCCGAGAGCGCCTGCGCGTCCCGGGTGACGGTCCGCTCGGACACCTCAAGCTCCCGAGCCAGTTCGGCGGCGGTCATGGAGGGGCGGGACTGGAGCAGCAGGACCATTTTGATCAGGCGGGCGGCGCGCATACGGCCATCATGCAGGAGGCCCCCACCGAAGTGAGGGCCTCCTTGACGTCCTGTCTTACAGGCCGTACTTCTCGCGCGCTTCCTTCACCGCCGTCGCCTTGGCCTCCCCGCGCTTGGCCAGCTGGGCCAGGGCCGCGACCACGATGGACTCGGCGTCCACACCGAAGTGGCGGCGGGCCGCCTCACGGGTGTCGGACAGACCGAAGCCGTCCGCGCCCAGGGAGGACCAGTCCTGCTCGACCCACTGCGCGATCTGGTCCGGGACCTGGCGCATGTAGTCGGAGACCGCCAGCACCGGACCCTCGGCACCCTGCAGCGCCTGACGGACGTACGGCACCCGCTCCTCGCCCCGCAGCAGCGCCGCGTCCGCCTCCAGGGCGTCGCGCCGCAGCTCGGTCCAGGACGTCGCCGACCAGACATCGGCCGCGACACCCCACTCCTCGGCGAGCATCCGCTGCGCCTTCAGCGCCCAGTGGATCGCCGTACCGGAGCCCAGGAGCTGGATGCGCGGGGCGTTCGCCGGCACGGTCACGCCCGCCGACTCGGCCGTGTTGAAGCGGTACAGGCCCTTGACGATGCCCTCGTCGATACCGAGCCCGGCCGGCTTCGCGGGCTGCGGCAGCGGCTCGTTGTAGACGGTCAGGTAGTAGAAGACGTTCGGGTCCTCGCCCGGCGCCGCCTCGCCGTACATCCGGCGCAGGCCGTCCTTGACGATGGCCGCGACCTCGTAGGCGAAGGCCGGGTCGTACGTCAGGGCGGCGGGGTTGGTCGCCGCGATGACGGGGGAGTGGCCGTCGGCGTGCTGGAGACCCTCACCGGTCAGGGTCGTACGGCCGGCGGTGGCACCCACGAGGAACCCACGGCCGAGCTGGTCGCCGAGCTGCCACATCTGGTCGGCCGTGCGCTGCCAGCCGAACATCGAGTAGAAGATGTAGAACGGGATCATCGCCTCGCCGTGCGTGGAGTACGCGGTGGAAGCGGCGATGAAGTCGGCCATCGAACCGGCCTCGGTGATCCCCTCGTTGAGGATCTGGCCGTTCTTGGCCTCCTTGTAGTACATGAGCTGGTCGCGGTCGACGGGCTCGTACGTCTGGCCCTTGGGCGAGTAGATGCCCAGCGACGGGAAGAGCGACTCCATACCGAAGGTGCGCGCCTCGTCCGGCACGATAGGCACCCAGCGCTTGCCCGACTCCTTGTCCCGGACCAGGTCCTTGACGAGCCGGACGAAGGCCATGGTGGTGGCCACGTTCTGGCTGCCCGAGCCCTTGTCGAAGGAGGCGAAGGCCTTCTCGGCGGGGGCGGGCAGCGGGGCCAGGGCGTGCGTACGACGGGCCGGGGCGGGACCGCCCAGGGCCGCGCGGCGCTCCTGGAGGTAACGGACCTCGGGGGAGTCGGCGCCCGGGTGGCCGTAAGGCACGACACCGTCGACGAAGTCGCTGTCCTTGATGGGCAGTTCGAGCAGATCACGCATCGTCTTGAACTCGTCCACCGTCAGCTTCTTCATCTGGTGGTTGGCGTTCTTCGACGCGAAGCCCTCGCCGAGGGTGTGGCCCTTGACCGTCTGGGCCAGGATCACGGTCGGCGCGCCCTTGAACTCGACGGCGGCCTTGTAGGCGGCGTACACCTTGCGCGCCTCGTGACCACCGCGGGAGAGGTGGAAGCACTCCAGGATCTTGTCGTCGCTCAGCAGCTTCGCCATCTCGACGAGCGCCGGGTCCTTGCCGAAGAAGTCCTGGCGGATATAGGCGGCGTCACGGGTCTGGTACGTCTGCACCTGCGCGTCCGGCACCTCGCGCAGCCGGCGTACGAGCGCGCCCGTGGTGTCGAGCTGGAACAGCTCGTCCCAGGCCGTACCCCACAGCGTCTTGATGACGTTCCAGCCGGCGCCGCGGAACTGGGCCTCCAGCTCCTGCACGATCTTGAAGTTGGCGCGGACCGGGCCGTCGAGGCGCTGCAGGTTGCAGTTGATGACGAAGGTGAGGTTGTCGAGACCCTCACGGCTCGCCAGCGCGAGTGCGGCGGTCGACTCGGGCTCGTCCATCTCGCCGTCACCGAGGAAGGCCCAGACATGGGACGCGGAGACGTCCTTGATACCGCGGTTGGTCAGGTACCGGTTGAAGCGTGCCTGGTAGATCGCGGAGAGCGGACCGAGCCCCATGGAGACGGTCGGGAACTCCCACAGCCAGGGCAGCCGGCGCGGGTGCGGGTACGAGGGGAGGCCGTTGCCGCCGGACTCCTGGCGGAAGTTGTCGAGGTGGTGCTCGTTCAGCCGCCCGTCGAGGAAGGCGCGGGCGTAGATACCGGGGGAGGCGTGCCCCTGGATGTACAGCTGGTCACCAGACCCGTCCGCCTCCTTCCCCATGAAGAAGTGGTTGAAGCCGGTCTCGTACAGCCAGGCGGCGGAGGCGAAGGTGGCAATGTGGCCGCCGACGCCGTATTTGCTGCCGCGGGTCACCATGGCCGCCGCGTTCCAGCGGTTCCAGGCGGTGATCTTCCGCTCCATCTCCTCGTCGCCGGGGACGGGTGCCTCGGCGGCGGTGGGGATGGTGTTGAGGTAATCGGTCTCCAGCAGCTTGGGCAGCGCGATGCCGGTGCCCTCCGCGCGCTCCAGTGTGCGGCGCATCAGATAAGCCGCACGGTGCGGGCCGGCAGCCTTGGCGACCGCGTCCAGCGAGGCCTGCCATTCGGCGGTCTCCTCCGGGTCCCGGTCGTGGAGCTGGTCGAGCTCGCTGGGCTGGATGGCGTTGGGGTCGGTCATGTCGCCGCCTTCCTCAGTCGAAGGGGGTTCCCTCATCGGTAAGGGTTCGGGGGTGCCCTTGGTCTTTGGCAGGACAGGGCGTGGGTCTCGGTTCAGACCCGTCGGCGACTGTAACTCCCTGATCGATGATCGATCAAAGGGTTGAGGGCGAAAACCTCTTGATCACGAGAAAGTCGGCACGGGGTGCCTCCGGCGGTGGCACCGGGTGACGTGGGTTTTCGCAGGTGGGGCGACGTATGAGCGGGGGTGCGCTCAGGGTTTCGTGCTCTTCTGTGGCTCTGCCGTGCTCTTCTGGCGTTCAGGACTCGTGGCGGGGGGCGCAGCCGAGGACGTGAGCCTTGACCAGCTCCGCGATGCGCGGGTCACGCCGCCGGAAGGCCTGCACGAGCTCCTCGTGCTCTTCGGCGTACGACTGCTGGACGGTGCCCAGCCAACGGATGGAGAGGGCGGTGAAGACCTCGATGCCGAGCCCTTCCCAGGTGTGCAGGAGTACGGAGTTCCCGGCCGCGCGCACCATCTCCCGATGGAAGCCGACGGTGTGCCGCACCTGGGCGGTCCCGTCGGCGTTCCGGTCAGCCTCGTACAGCGCGGCGACATGCGGTTCCAGCGCCGAGCAGTCCTCCGCCAGCCGCGCCGCCGCGAGCTCGGCGGCGATGGCTTCGAGACCGGCCCGTACGGGGTAACTCTCCTCCAGATCAGCGGCGGTCAGATTCCTGACCCGCACGCCCTTGTTCGGCGCCGACTCGATCAGCCGCAACGACTCCAGCTCCCGCAGCGCCTCCCGCACCGGCGTCTGGCTGACCTCCAGCTCGGTCGCGATCCGCCGCTCCACGATCCGCTCGCCCGGCTGCCAGCGTCCGCTGATGATCCCTTCCAGGATGTGCTCGCGGATCTGTTCCCGCAGCGAGTGGACGACGGGCGCGGTCATGAGGGCTCCTTAGGGCGCGCGTTTGACGATTAGACAATAAGGCCGTCGGCCCTTCCTGTAGGGGCGCACAGGGGCGCTTTCGCGCAGGTGAGACGAGACTTACACGCCAGGGCCGGTGATCCGGGCCACCGGGCAGCGGCTTTTCGCGCAGCCGCCAGGACAGGCCACTGCCTCGGGGCTTGACGGTGTCCCGGGCGGGGGGCGTGCGGTATTC
The DNA here is from genome assembly GCF_032436805.1 of Streptomyces sp. P17. Taxonomy (NCBI): domain Bacteria; kingdom Bacillati; phylum Actinomycetota; class Actinomycetes; order Kitasatosporales; family Streptomycetaceae; genus Streptomyces; species Streptomyces sp. P17. The sequence continues at coordinate 57,012 of NZ_JAVRBF010000052.1, forward strand.
GGGCCCGACGAGGTGGAGGGCCTGTGCAGGTCGGCGGTGTCGGTGATGGGGCCGCCGGTGCCGATGACGCAGGGACGGCCCGGGCGAGCGGCTGCGCGAGCCCTTGGGTCGAGCAGGCGCTGAGGACGACGAGGCGTAGGCCTTCGGCGACGAACTCAGTGAGCAGTTTGCGCAGGCCCTGGTCGGAGATGGGGGCGTCGCTGCCACCGCCGTTGTCGGTGAGGAAGCGGAGGTCGCCGCCGGGGGGTCGTAGGTGTCCTCTGCGAGGACGGCCGAGATGGCCAGGTGGACTGTTCCCGTGAACTCGTCCTGGTGGACGAGGAGTTCGAGCAGAGCACAGGCGTTTGGGGGGTCTGCGCATCACGCCGACCGGGTGCATGCCGTCGCCGGGGTGGTCGTCGCCGGTGTCGACCGGCAGCCGTAACCCCTTCACCGACCGGCTGAAGGTGCGCAGGGCCCGCCACAACGCGCCCCCCGACACATCCCAGACCGCGCCGCCGTCGACGTTCGCCAGCCGGGTCCCCATGATCCCGGAAGCACCACCACAAGGTCATGGAGGTGCGCGCTTCATAGGAAGGAGACAGCAGGCCGCGAAAAAATACGGCGCCCCGCCCGGAAGGTTCCGGACGGGGCGCCGTCGTACGGACGAAGTGGCTTACAGGCCGAGCTCGACCTCGAACTCGCCCGCCTCCAGGATCGCCTTGACGGCCGTCAGGTAACGGGCCGCGTCGGCGCCGTCGACCAGGCGGTGGTCGTAGGAGAGGGTCAGGTACGTCATGTCGCGGACGCCGATGACCGAGCCCTCCTCCGTCTCGATGACGGCCGGGCGCTTGACCGTGGCGCCGATGCCGAGGATCGCGACCTGGCCCGGCGGCACGATGATCGTGTCGAAGAGCGCGCCGCGCGAACCGGTGTTGGAGATGGTGAAGGTCGCGCCCGACAGCTCGTCCGGCGTGATCTTGTTGGCCCGGACCTTGCCCGCCAGGTCGGCGGTGGCCTTGGCAATGCCGGCGAGGTTGAGGTCACCGGCGTTCTTGATGACCGGGGTCATCAGGCCCTTCTCGGAGTCCACCGCGATACCGATGTGCTCGGTGTCGAAGTAGGTGATGGTCCCCTCGGCCTCGTTGATCTTGGCGTTGATGGGCGCGTGGGCCTTCAGCGCCTGGGCCGCGGCCTTGACGAAGAACGGCATCGGGGAGAGCTTGACGCCCTCACGGGCCGCGAACGCGTCCTTGGCCCGGGCGCGCAGCCTCATCAGGCGGGTGACGTCGACCTCGACGACCGAGGACAGCTGCGCCTGCTCGTGCAGCGCCTTGACCATGTTGTCGCCGATGACCTTGCGGATGCGCGGCATCTTGACGGTCTGACCGCGGAGGGGAGAAGCCTCCAGCGTCGGGGCCTTCTTGGCAGCGGCGGCAGCAGGAGCGGCCGCGGCCGGAGCCGGGGCGGCGGCCTTCGCGGCCTCGGCGGCGGCGATGACGTCCTGCTTGCGGATACGACCGCCGACACCGGTGCCCTTGACGGCGGCCAGGTCGACGCCGTTCTCGGCGGCGAGCTTGCGCACCAGCGGGGTGACGTAGGCGCCCTCGTCGGTGGCCTGCGCGGCGGGAGCCGGAGCGGCCGGGGCCGGGGCAGCCGGGGCAGCCGGGGCGGCAGGAGCGGCCGGCGCGGGGGCCGGGGCGGCAGCCTGGGCCTGGGCGGCCGGAGCCGGGGCGGCGGGGGCGGCCGGAGCAGCGGGAGCCGGAGCCGGGGCGGCCGGCGCGGGGGCCGGAGCGGCCTGAGCCGGAGCGGGCTCGGGCTCGGGCGCCGGGGCCGGGGCGGCGGGGGCCGGGGCAGCGGCCGGAGCCGCACCCGGGGCGCCGATGACGGCCAGCTTGGCGCCGACCTCGGCCGTCTCGTCCTCGCCGACCACGATCTCCAGCAGGGTGCCGGACGCGGGGGCGGGGATCTCGGTGTCGACCTTGTCCGTCGACACCTCCAGCAGCGGCTCGTCGGCCTCGACGCTGTCACCGACCGACTTCAGCCAGCGGGTGACGGTGCCCTCGGTGACGGACTCGCCGAGTGCGGGCAGGACGACGTCCGTGCCCTCGGCGGAGCCGGCGCCGGCAGTGGCCTCGGCGGTGGGAGCGGGGGCCGGAGCCGCCTGCTCGGTGGACGGCTGGGCGGCCGGGGCCGGCTCGGGAGCCGGCGGGGCCACCTGCTCGGCGGCCGGGGCCGGGGCGGCAGCGGGCGCGCCCGTGCCGTCGTCGATGACGGCCAGCTCGGCGCCGACCTCAACGGTCTCGTCCTCGGCGACCTTGATGGACGCCAGGACACCAGCGGCAGGGGAGGGGATCTCGGTGTCGACCTTGTCGGTCGAGACTTCGAGCAGCGGCTCGTCGGCCTCGACGCGCTCGCCCTCGGCCTTCAGCCAGCGGGTGACAGTGCCCTCGGTGACGCTCTCGCCGAGCGCCGGAAGGGTTACGGAAACCGCCATGGTTTCGGTTGCTCCTAACGGATTGCGGAAGTCTGTGTCGTCGCGTTCGTCGACCGAGGGGTCAGTCGTGCGAGTGGAGCGGCTTGCCCGCCAGGGCCAGGTGGGCCTCGCCGAGCGCCTCGTTCTGCGTCGGGTGGGCGTGGATGAGCTGGGCGACCTCGGCCGGCAGCGCTTCCCAGTTGTAGATCAGCTGGGCCTCGCCGACCTGCTCGCCCATGCGGTCGCCGACCATGTGGACGCCGACCACGGCACCGTCCTTCACCTGGACGAGCTTGATCTCGCCCGCGGTGTTGAGGATCTTGCTCTTTCCGTTGCCCGCCAGGTTGTACTTCAGAGCGACGACCTTGTCCGCGCCGTAGATCTCCTTGGCCTTGGCCTCGGTGATACCGACGGAGGCGACCTCCGGGTGGCAGTAGGTCACGCGGGGGACACCGTCGTAGTCGATCGGGACGGTCTTCAGACCGGCCAGACGCTCCGCCACCAGGATGCCCTCGGCGAAGCCGACGTGCGCGAGCTGGAGCGTGGGCACGAGGTCACCGACGGCGGAGATGGTCGGGACGTTGGTGCGCATGTACTCGTCGACGAGGACGTAGCCGCGGTCCATGGCGACGCCCTGCTCCTCGTAGCCGAGACCGGCGGAGACCGGGCCGCGGCCGACGGCGACCAGCAGGACCTCGGCCTCGAACTCCTTGCCGTCGGCGAGGGTGACCTTGACACCGTCCTGGGTGTACTCGGCCTTCTGGAAGAAGGTGCCCAGGTTGAACTTGATGCCGCGCTTGCGGAACGCGCGCTCAAGAAGCTTGGAGGAGTTCTCGTCCTCGACCGGGACGAGGTGCTTGAGGCCCTCGATGACGGTGACGTCCGTACCGAAGGACTTCCAGGCGGAGGCGAACTCGACGCCGATGACACCGCCGCCGAGGACGATCGCCGACTTCGGCACGCGGTCCAGGACGAGGGCGTGGTCGGAGGAGATGATGCGGTTGCCGTCGATCTCCAGGCCCGGCAGCGACTTCGGCACCGAGCCGGTCGCCAGCAGGACGTGCCGGCCCTGGATGCGCCGGCCGTTCACGTCGACGGAGGTGGGGGAGGAGAGCCGGCCCGCGCCCTCGATGTACGTCACCTTGCGGGAGGCGATGAGCCCCTGGAGCCCCTTGTACAGGCCGGCGACGACACCTTCCTTGTACTTGTGGACGGCCGGGACGTCGATGCCCTCGAAGGTGGCCTTCACACCGAACAGCTCGCTCTCGCGGGCCTGGTCGGCGATCTCGCCCGCGTGCAGCAGAGCCTTCGTGGGAATGCAACCCCGGTGCAGGCAGGTGCCGCCGACCTTGTCCTTCTCGATCAGGGCGACGTCCAGGCCCAGCTGCGCCCCGCGCAGGGCCGCGGCGTAACCACCGCTACCACCGCCGAGGATCACTAGGTCGAAAACGGTGCTGGCGTCGTTCGCCACGTCACGTCCTCCATGCATGTGCGCCACGCCGGTCTGCGGTGACCGGTCGGCGGCTGGTGTCCGGCCGCTCTTTGCTTTCGGCCCTTCGGTGGGGGCCCTGTCCTGCCGAGCCCCATCTTCGCACTTGTCGGAGGGGAACGAGACGCGGGGCCGACGTGTGAGACACCACACGCTCAAAGGGAAGGGGAGGGTGACATACGGAAGGGCCGCGGGGCCATATCGGCATACGGCCCCACAGCCCGCCCAGGGGCGCGGGGAACTGCGCGACCAGCCCCCATGCCCCCGCACCCGCCACACGACGGGCGAACCCGAGTCTTAGGCGCAGGTCACCCCAACTCGCCCGCGGCCGTCAGCTCGGCCACCCGCACCAGCGTCCGCACGGCAGACCCCGTGCCACCCTTCGGCGTGTACCCGAACGGTCCCTGCTCGTTGAAGGCCGGACCCGCGATGTCGATGTGCGCCCAGGTGATGCCCTCGCCCACGAACTCCCGCAGGAAGATCCCCGCGACAAGACCGCCACCCATCCGCTCACCCATGTTCGCGATGTCGGCGGTGGGCGAGTCCATCCCCTTGCGCAGGTGCTCCGGCAGCGGCATCGGCCACGACGGCTCGCCGACCTCCTCCGCCGCCTCCACCACCGCGGAGCGGAACGCGTCGTCGTTGGCCATGACCCCGAACGTCCGGTTCCCCAGCGCGAGCACCATCGCCCCGGTCAGCGTCGCCACGTCCACGATCGCGTCCGGCTTCTCCTCCGACGCCGCCCACAGCGCGTCGGCCAGCACGAGGCGCCCCTCGGCGTCGGTGTTCAGCACCTCGACGGTCTTGCCGCTGTACATCCGCAGCACATCACCCGGCCGGGTGGCGGAGCCGGAGGGCATGTTCTCGGCCAGCGCCAGCCAGCCGGTGACGTTGACCTCAAGACCGAGCCGCGCCGCGGCGACGACGGCCGCGAAGACCGCCGCCGCACCGCTCATGTCGCACTTCATCGTCTCGTTGTGACCCGCCGGCTTCAGCGAGATGCCGCCCGAGTCGTAGGTGATGCCCTTGCCGACGAACGCGAGGTGCTTCTTCGCCCTGGAGTGCGTGTACGACAGCTTCACCAGACGCGGCCCCGCCGCGGACCCGGCGCCCACGCCGAGGATGCCGCCGTAGCCGCCCTTGGCCAGGGCCTTCTCGTCGAGCACCTGCACCTTGATTCCGTGCTCCTTGGCCGCCGCCTGGGCGACCGCGGCGAAGGCCTCCGGGTTGAGGTCGTTCGGCGGGGTGTTGATCAGGTCACGGGCGCGGTTGAGTTCCTCGGTGACGGCGGTGGCCCGCTCGATCGCGGCCTTGTACGCCTTGTCCCGCGGCTTTCCGCCGAGCAGGGCGATCTCGCCGAGCGGCGCCTTGCCGTTGCCCTTGGCGTTCTTGCCGTTGTCCTTGTACGCGTCGAAGGAGTACGCGCCGAGCAGCGCGCCCTCCGCGACGGCACCGGCGTCCGCGGCGTCCGCGAGGGGAAGAGCGAAGGCGGCCTTCTTCGAGCCGGCGAGCGCACGCGCCGCCGCACCCGCGGCCTTGCGCAGCGCCTCCGCGCTGAACTCGGCGTCCTTCTCGGGCTCCGCGCCGAGACCGACGGCCACCACGAGGGGTGCCTTGAAGCCGGCCGGTGCCGGGAGCTTGGTCACCTCGCCCTCGCCGCCGGAGGCACCGAGGGTCTCCAGGACGCCGGCGAGCCGGCCGTCGTAGGCCTTGTCCAGGGCTTCGGCGCCCGGGGCGACCACGGGGCCCTTGGCGCCCTTGGCGACACCGATCACGATCGCGTCGGCCCGCAGGCCGGGCGCCGCGGCGGTGCTGAGAGTGAGAGCAGTCACGGTGGTGAAATCTCGCTTCCGATGTGAAGTTGCAGTGGCCGAAAGGTGTGGGTCGACCGGGCCCGACGACCGACCCTAGGGGGTGTTTTGAAAGTCCCGCACAGCACCCACGGCGCCCGGCACGCACCCTCGCCGCACCGGCCAAAGACC
>NZ_JAVRBF010000560.1:0-303 GCF_032436805.1 Streptomyces sp. P17
CGGGCGTGCGGGCATGGCGGCTCCTTTCCGGGGGCGCGCAGACGGGATTGATAAGGCTGAACTTTCGACCCAACGCCGGACGTGGGATTTGTGTTCCGAAAAATTCCTAGCACTCGCCCAGAACGGCCAGCGGGAACAGGGTGAACAGCGTGGCGACCGCCCCCGCCCATGCGCCAAGGCGCGGCAGGCGGCCCAGCGGTCCGGTCGCAAAACCCGGCGCGCGCAGGGACCACAGGTGGATCGCCAGCGCGCCCAGCCAGACCGCCAGCATGGCGGCGCGGTGCAGGCTGATGGGACCAAGCG
>NZ_JAVRBF010000561.1:0-258 GCF_032436805.1 Streptomyces sp. P17
GGCGACACAAGACCGAGACCGACAGCGATCCGCGATCCCTGCGCGGTGTTGCAATCGGCGTGAGCTGGTGCCCAGTTGCTCTGCTCCCAGGTCAGGTGCGGATGTGTGGCTCGGGGCTTGATGTGCTGCACGGTGCACGCCTGCTTGTGTGGGTGGCGCAGGCTGTAGTCGATCGGCATGCCGCAGATGACGCATGGCAGGTCGCCCGCCTGCCCATGTCGGCGCACGAGAGCGAGCGCATCCTGTGCTCGCTTCCCG
>NZ_JAVRBF010000562.1:0-302 GCF_032436805.1 Streptomyces sp. P17
GTGGCCGAGGGCGGGCAGTTTGTCGCCTCGAATGAGCTGATGGGCTGGATCGGCACGCAAGAGCTTGCCGCGCATGGCATTGCGCTTCAGATCTCGGCCATTGCCTTCATGCTGCATCTGGGCTTGTCGAACGCCGCCACGGTGCGCGTCGGTCAGGCCAAGGGCCGCGACGATGCCGGCTTCATGCGCGATGCCGGGGCCACGGTGATTGGCCTGTCGATGGCGATTGCGCTGATCGTGGTCACGGTTTTCGTGCTTTACCCGCGCGAGATCGTGACGCTTTACCTTGACCCGCTCGACCC
>NZ_JAVRBF010000563.1:0-302 GCF_032436805.1 Streptomyces sp. P17
CTAATGGCGACTTACCGGCAGAATTGGGTGGCCGGTCGGATTATTGACGTTCCGGCATTCGACTGCACCCGCGCATGGCGAAACTGGCAGGCCAAGGGCCGTCAGATTGAGCGTATTGAGAAGCTAGAGCGCGACCTTGGGTTGCAAGGGAAGATTCGCCAGGCCAAGCAGCTAGGCGACCTGCTAGGCGGTGCTGCTGTCTATATCGGCACTAATGCGGCGGATGTTAGCAAGCCGCTGAACGTGCAGACTGAGAAGGTTAAGTACCTTACGGTATTCACCAAGTCTCAGCTATCCGGTGG
>NZ_JAVRBF010000564.1:0-301 GCF_032436805.1 Streptomyces sp. P17
GGGCTTTATCAGCACAGCTCTCTTTTCCATTTAGGCCAGCGGGTGGGTGAGCCACACGGCTAGCCAGACCTGTACACGAGCGACAAACATCGACACAGGAATAACGGATGCCTTTATCGGATGCGGTCCCGCTTTCTCGCTTGATTCATCGTGGTGGTGCCAGCGGTGTCACCGGCAGTTGCCATCAGTTGGTTTACGCCGGTGGCCGCTCTTTGTTGATCGATTGCGGGCTGTTTCAGGGGGAGGACGCGGCCGCGGAGTCGCTGGAGCAATTGCGTGTGGGCTTCGATGTCTCGGCGGT
>NZ_JAVRBF010000565.1:0-300 GCF_032436805.1 Streptomyces sp. P17
TAGATATAAAAATCAATACTTTGAAGCAATACAGACCCCAAATTAGTTTATTTCTAAACATTATGGGGGTTGAAGAGGTCACTAAAAAACCTATTGTGAAAAACTTCTTCAATTCTTTAGCAAAGGATGAGGTTGAATTAACTGGATCGCAATTAATCGAGCTACAAGCTAAACCTTTTAGAAAGCATCATTTAGTATCACTTATGTCAATATGGAGTAATGAGCAAAATGTAATCCAGTACCGCGATCTAACGGTTTTAACAGTTGCTTATGGAACAATGTTAAGAGAAGCAGAAATTG
>NZ_JAVRBF010000566.1:0-300 GCF_032436805.1 Streptomyces sp. P17
TGAATATGCAAAACCGTTGTACGCTTCACGATAGTTCGCATAATTTGCCGTCCACCCAAAGAACAGCGTTGAACCGAATTGCATTTGTCCGATTGTCGCTTCTATTTCTGGATATTTCCGGCTTCCGTCGTCATATTGACCTTTTGTTGCGTCTTTCGGTTTCATGCTAGGTCCATTCGGGACGCCATTTAACGAAGCTTGACCGGACGCACGCAGAAACCCCGTGTCAACGCGCATTTTGCCACCTTTGGAAACCGGCGTCTGCATTTCGTTGATTGCGTTCAGCAATGATTGTTTCAT
>NZ_JAVRBF010000567.1:0-300 GCF_032436805.1 Streptomyces sp. P17
GCCTTTTAGAATGCAGCATTGCATGACAATTTGGACACACTGGAACTAAATCGTTAATAGGGTCTACTACATAGTGTTTTCCTATATCAGATAATGGCTTTATGTGATGGACATGAATAAAACCAATACCTATTTCACCATAAACATTAGAAAAATCTATTTCACAAACCTTACAAATAGGTTTGTGATGATTAATACATTTTCTACGTGCTTTTGCATTTCGTTCATATCTATTTATTTGAACGGTTGTAGTTTGTCCTTCATAGTATTCATCAGGATAAAAAATCGGGTGATTTGATT
>NZ_JAVRBF010000568.1:0-300 GCF_032436805.1 Streptomyces sp. P17
CATCCCCGTATATTGGCGAAAGTGTTGTCAAAGGTATTGCTGGTGGTCCGAACAAGAACCAGCGAAATACCATGCGATGGGCAATGAAGAATTATACTGAGGGTGTTCCTTTTGTGCAGATGGGCGGTCAGTTGACCTTCCCCGGACATGCTCTCACAACTTATATGACTAATAAGGTTGGTAAGAATGTCATTATTCGAGAGGCATTCGCTGGCAAGGCCCAGATCGAAATGTGGGCACAGCGTTTCATGTACCAGAACTACCCGGATGGTCAGTTCGGTATTGCCAAGGAATGGACGT
>NZ_JAVRBF010000053.1:0-61236 GCF_032436805.1 Streptomyces sp. P17
GTCTTTGGCCGGTGCGGCGAGGGTGCGTGCCGGGCGCCGTGGGTGCTGTGCGGGACTTTCAAAACACCCCCTAGCTCGCGTCCCTGCGCCCAAGCTGACGAGCCCCCTACCGAGAGAAGGCGCTGCTGGAGGTGTCCCGCGGCTGATCGGTAGGGTCGAGGCATGCACTCGACGCGGGTCTCCTGGCATGTGAAAGCACCGCGTGCGGCCTTGTACCGGGCGCTGCTGGACGCGGACGCGGTCGCACGGTGGCGGGTGCCGGACGGCATGACGTCACGGGTGCACCGGTTCGAGGCCCGGGTGGGCGGCGCCTTCCGGGTGTCGCTCACCTATGACACGGCGACCGGCACCGGGAAGTCGGATCCGCACACTGACACCTATCACGGGCATTTCACCGAGATGGTGCCGGACGAGCGGGTGGTGGAGGAACTGGAGTTCGAGACCTCGGATCCCGGACTGCGCGGCACGATGACGATGACCACCACCCTCAGCGACGCGGACGGCGGCGGTACGGACGTCCTCGTGGTGCACGAAGGGCTTCCGGACGCGGTGCCCGCCGCGGACAACGAGACGGGCACGCGGATGGCCCTGGCCAGGCTGGCCGGGCTCGTGGAGGGCCGTCAGGGCTCCGGATGAGCGATCAGCGGGCGCCGGTCCAGTTGTGGGCGACGTCCAGGACGATCCGGTCGGTCAGCACCTGCACGCGGAACGGCAGCCGCACGCGGACCCCGAGCCCGACGAGCGTCTCCCCTTCGAAGCTGCCGGCGAACCGGGTGTCGCGGAAGGTGCGGTAGCCGGTGAGGTCGACGCCCGGCAGGGGCCTGCTCACCCGGCCTGGATAGGTGGGGGCACCGGTCTCGGGGTCGTAGGCGGGCGCGGCCACCCTGACCTCCAGGACGGCACCGCCGCCGACGGGTATGGGACGGCCCGAGCCGTCCTGGTAGAGCTGTTTCACGTACCGGACCGAGTAGCCGAGGCCCGCCTTGCCGGCGCCCGGCAGGTCGACGACCATGCGGTCGTAGCAGGCGTGGCGGCCGGTGCGGATGTTCTCGACCGGTGTCGCCGTCGCCGTGGACCGGACCTTGGGCAGGCTGCCCCAGCCGGTCGGGCACGCGGTGGTCTGCGCGGTGGCGGCCGAGGCGGTGGCGGCGGGCAGCGCCGGCACCCCCAGGGCGGCGATGACCGCGAGGGCCACCCATGTCGTTCTGATCCTTCTTGTCCTGATGGTTCGCATTGCGTCCCCCGACGTGTGCGTGGTTCTGATATCAGGGGAGACACCCGCCTTGGGTGAATGGTTGCGGAACATCACGAAAGATTCCGATGCCGCGCGGCCCGCACGAATGCCCGGCTACGGATCGGGTACGCGGCCCGCACGACCGCCGCCGCTACCAGGGGATCTGTGATGGAGACACCCGCGAACCGCTACACCGCCACACCGGCCAGGCAGGCGCTGGACGCGCTGGCCGACAACCATGAGGACATCGGGGCGCTGGACACGCTCGCCGGGAGCGAGGTGCTGGTGCCCGTGCCGGACGACGCCAGTGAGGAGGACGCCACCGACCCGGCCGCCGTCGCGCTTCCCGTACTGGAGCAGCCGGACGGCGATCCCGTGGTGCCGGTGTTCACCTCGGAGCCCGCGATGGCCGAGCTGCTGCCGTTCGTCGGCCGCTACCGTCTGGTGCCGCTGGGCGCGCTCGCCGCGCAGTGGCCCGCCGACGATCTGTCCCTGACCATCGACGCCGGCTCGCCGCATCCCCTCACGCTCACCTCCGAGGGCGTACGCACGCTGCTGGCCAGGCCCTGAGGGCCGGTGACCAAGGCCGGGCCGGGCCCGGCCACCAAGCGTCGGAGGGGGAGCGGCCGGGCCCTCCCGGCGATGGGCTCGCGCAGGGCCGAGTGGCACCGACTCCGCTCGGTCCGCGCGTCACGATCGCCGACCCCCTGACGATAGGACCGTCCGGGGGCGGCGTCGCTCCCTCTTGCGCGATGCCTGTCCGCAAAACGCGGCCGAACAGCGCGGCCGGGCTCAGCCCGAGGCGCGCAGGGTCTGCGAGGGCGTCTCCCCGAACCGCTCCCGATAGCGCCGCGCGAACCGGCCGAGATGCGCGAAGCCCCACTCGTAGGCCACGTCGGCCACGGTCGTCGACCCCGGCGCGGACGCCCGGAGCTGACCGTGGACGCGATCCAGCCGCACCTCACTGACGTACGCCATCGGCGGCACCCCGACATGCTTGCGGAACGCCTCCTGCAGCGTGCGCACACTCACCTGAGCGATGGCCGCGAGCCGCGCCGCGTCGTACGGCTCCGCGGGCAGTTCCTGTACGGCGTCCATGACCCGCTTCACGGCGGCCGGCCGCATCGGTGGCGGCGGGCCGTCGAGCTCGGCCCGGTAGGAGTGGTCGGCGGCCAGCAACAGCCCTTCGAGCAGGGTCTGTTCGAGGCGGCCGCGGATCAGCGGGCGGCGCAGCAGTCCGTGCGCGGCCTCCTTGTCCAGCAGGAACCACCGCACCAGCTGGGCCCAGCTGCGGCCGGGGCCGCGGGTGACGTCGATGTACGGCTCGAAGCGCGGCGGCCGGCGCACCGGCCTGCCCAGCAGGCTCTCCAGACCGTGCACTACGGCCGCCTTGTCGAGCTTCACGGTCAGGGCGTGACAGTCGGGCGCCCAGTCGTCGACGCGGATGCCGTACCCGGGATCGAAGAAGACGGCCCGCTGCGCGGTGGCGAACAGGGAGTCGCCGCAGCCCTGTTGAAGGCGGAAACCGCCCTGCAGCGGCACGCCCACGTGATAGACGCCCGGTTCGCCGAAGCTCATCCGCACCCCGGTGCCGAACGACACATCGCCCACGACCAGCGAGCCGAGGTCGACGACGCCGAGGTGGGTGCAGAACTCCGAGGCGATACCGGCCACTTCGAGACGGAGGTCGTAGTAGTGGGCCGCTATCGCCTCGTGGCTCTCCTCCACTGAACGCGTCGTGTACGTGATGAACTCGGCGGTACCGTCCTCGTCCACGGCCAAGTCGGTCTCTCCCCGTCCCCTCACAGGGTTTGTGGGAGTGATGATGCCCAGGGGCCAGGATTTCGAACGGCCCACCGGGTCCCGAGTCAGCCCTGAAGCGTCCGGGCCAGCGTGTCCCGCTGCAGCGGCAGCACCTCGGCGTGCAGGTCACGGCCCTTGGCGGTGAGGGTGACGTAGACGCCGCGCCGGTCCTCGACGCAGATGGACCGCTGGACCAGGCCTTCCTTCTCCAGCCGGCCGATCAGCCGGGACAGTGCGCTCTGGCTCAGATGCACCCGTCCGACGAGGTTCTGCACCCGGCACTGCTCGCCCTCCTCGGGCGAGGCGCTGGCGAGGATGTCGAGGACCTCGAAGTCACTCGCGCCCAGGCCGTGCGGATGCAGCACGCGGTCGATCTCGCACATCGTGCGCGCGTGCACCGAGAGGATCTCCCGCCACCGTTCCTCAAGCCCTGCACCGGCCGTTTTCGCTGCCATAACTGCACGGTAGCACCGAAGTGGCCATTTGTTTACCATGCAACTAGTGCATGTGCAACGGTGCGGCCCCGATCACTTCTCCGTGTCCTGAAGCAGCCCGATCATGTTCCCCTCGGCATCCTTCAGGAAGGCGATCAGCCGCCCGCCACCGACGTCCTGCACATCCTGCAGCGACTCGGCCCCCGCCTCCAGCAGCGCCGTACGGGTCACCCGGATGTCCTCGACATGCCAGTACGGAACCGGCCCCGTCATCCCCTTCGCATGCCCATGGGGGTCGAGCCCGACATCCTGCCCGGCGTCCTTGTAGCCGACGTAGTACGGCTCGTCGGCATACGGCTCCACGCCCAGCAGGGCCCCGAAGATGGCCTTCGCCCGGGCGAGGTCCTTCACGGGGTACATGATCGTCTGAACACCGGCGGTCATGGCGTACTCCTTGGGAGATCTGGTCCGACGCGTGTCGTCGGTGCTTTCACGCTAGGGCGGGACCTGCCCGCACGCTTCTCCGAAACTGACCGCTTGCTCCACTGGTGAACTGCTGTCCGAAGCGGAGCCTGTCGCGGTGCTCGACCGGCGGTGAGCCACGGCGGCCGACCGGACGACCGGCCGGATCCCATGGCCTCACAGGAATGGCCTCGCCATCACGCCGTTCGAGGCGGAGCATGGAAGCTGACCGACCAAGGAGGCCCGCCATGACATCCGGAGCCTCGGACACGTGGTACGCGCGCACGCCGTCACAGGCCGAAGGCGAACGCGACGAAGTGAGCGAACGTCCGGCGATGGAGCAGCACCCGGACGTCGCCAGGACCGAGCCGTCACAGGCGGAGGGGGAGCGCAGGGACGACGACTAGAAGGCGATCGCGGAACCGCCCGCACCAGGCCGTACAGGGTTTGCTCCTCGCGCTGCGCATCCCGTACCGCGAAAGCGCGCCGTCGGCTGGACAGCCGAGCAGCGCGCTCGCGCGGAATGCGGCGGCGGCCTTCCGTCAGGTCGACTCGCGTTTCACCAGCTCCGTGGGCAGGATCACCGCGGCCGGGTCCTCGCCCCCTATCTGGGCCAGCAGCACCCGGACCATCTCGGTGCTGATGCGGTCCCAGGGCTGGCGGATCGTGGTCAGCTCGGGGCGGGCGGCCACGGCCGCGGGGGAGTCGTCGAAGCCGCCGACCGCGACGTCCTGGGGGACTCGGCGGCCGGCCCGTTCGAGGGTCGTCAGCACGCCCTGTGCCATCAGGTCGGAGGCGACGAATACCGCGTCCATGTCCGGGGCCTGCGCGAGCAGCTGCTCGGCGCCCGCCTCGCCGCTGGCCCGGCTGTAGTCGCCGGAGACGATCAGCCGTTCGTCGATCTCTTCGCCCGCGTCGGCGAGGACCTCCTTGTAGCCCGCCAGCCGCTCGACACCGCCGGGGGTGTCCAGCGGGCCGGTGACCACGCCGATCCGGCGGCGGCCGAGGGACAGCAGATGGCGCACCATGTCCCGGGCGCCGTCCCGGTCGTCGGCCGCCACGTAACTCACCTTGGAGCCCAGTCCGATCGGCTTGCCACAGGCGACCAGCGGGACGCCCGCCTCGCGGAGTTCCTCGGCGACAGGATCACCGGAGTGACTCGACACCAGCAGCACGCCGTCGACGTGCCCCGCCGTGATGTAGCGCGTTATGCGCCGCCGTTCGTCCTGGGTCCCGGCCAGCATCAGCAGCAGCGGGATGTCGTGCGCGGCCAGCGCCTGGGTGCAACCGCGCAGCAGGACATTGAAGTTGGGGTCCTCGAAGAACCGCTCCTGCGGCTCGGTCAGCAGAAAGCCGATCGAGTCCGACCGTCCGGTGATCAGCGAGCGGGCGTGCCGGTTGACGACGTAACCCGTCTTGCGGATCGCGGCGTTGACCGCCTCCTGGGCCGCCGGGCTGACGTAGTGGCCGCCGTTGAGCACGCGCGAGACGGTGCCCCGTGAGACTCCGGCCACGCGCGCCACGTCGTGGATCGTCGGCGGTCTGCGTCGGCCCCCCGTATTGCTCATGGTCATGACTTTACGGCTCCGGAGAGCAGATCAAGGCTCCAGAACCGCTGGATGACCAGGAAGAGAGCGATGAGCGGGAAGACCGCGAGGAACGCGCCGGTGATCACCAGGGTGTACAGCGCGGGGGTGTTGGCGCCCTGTTCGAGGAGTGTGTACAGACCGAGCGTGATCGGGAACTTCTCGTCGTCGCTGAGCATGATGTACGGCAGCAGGAAGTTGTTCCAGATCGCCACGAACTGGAAGAGGAACACCGTCACCATGCCGGGGATCATCATCGGCAGCGCGACCCGGCTGAAGATCCGCCACTCGCTCGCGCCGTCCATGCGCCCGGCCTCGACCACGTCGGAGGGCACGGCGGCGGCCGCGTAGATGCGCGCGAGGTAGACGCCGTACGGCGACAGGATCTGCGGCAGCAGCACGGACAGGTAGGAGTCCGTCAGGTCGACCTCGGCCAGCAGCAGGTACTGCGGGACCGCCAGGATGATCGGCGGCATCAGCACGCCCGCCAGCAGCACGTTGAAGATCGTCTCCCGGCCGCGGAAGCGGTAGATCGCCAGCGCGTAGCCGCTGAACGCCGACACGACCGTGGACAACAGGGCGCCGAGACCGGCGTAGAGAGCGGAGTTGCTCATCCACTGCCAGTAGACGCCGTCGCGGTAGGCGCTCAGTTCGCTCAGGTTGTCGGTGAATCCCGAGCCCGGCAGGAAGGTGAAGGTGGAGAACAGTTCGCTGCCGGACTTGGTGGACGCGATCACCACCCAGGCGACGGGCAGCAGCGTGTAGATGGCGCCGAGCAGCAGGGTGATCGTCGGCAGCAGGGCGATCCGGCTGCGCAGCGGCGGGCCCTGGGCGGTGCCGGGCGTGGTGCCCTCCCCCGGTCTCGACTTCGCTCGACCGGGGGGACCCCCATCCGGTTCGGCCTTGCGGACGGCAAGAGAACTCATCGTGCTGCCTCCTGCTTCTGACGACGGTTCGCGGCCCGCAGGAAGCCGAAGGACAGCACCAGCGTGGCCAGGGCGATGATCACGGCCTGGGCGGCGGCCGCGTAGATGTCACCCTTGCCGAAGGCGTCCTGGTACACCTTCATCAGCGGACTCCAGGTCGTGGACACGGAGTTGGTGAGCGGTTTGAGGGTGGTCGGCTCGTTGAACACCTGGAGCGTCGCGATGATCGAGAAGAAGAAGGTCAGCACCAGCGAGGGCGCCACCATCGGGATCTTGATCTTCAGCGCGATCTGCAGCGGGGTGGCACCGTCCAGCTTCGCCGCCTCGTACACCTCGACCGGGATCGCCCGCAGCGAGGTGTAGATGACGATCATGTTGAAGCCGGTGCCGCCCCAGACCGCGATGTTCGACAGGGCCAGATACAGCGGACCGCCGTCCAGCAGGTCCGGCTGCGGCAGGGCCAGCTTGTCGAGCACGAAGTAGAAGGGACTGACGTCCGGCAGATACAGGAAGCCCCACAGCAGCGCCGCCACCACGCCGGGAATGGCGTACGGCAGGAAGATCGCGAGCCGGGTGAAGGGGGCGAGCCGCACCTTGTCGGAGTCGAGCATCAGCGCGAACAGCAGCGCGAGGCCCAGCATCACCGGCACCACGATGCAGCCGTAGCCGAGCACCCGCAGCGCGCCGTCGACGAGCTCGCTGTCGGTGAGGGCGTCGGTGTAGTTCTCGAAGCCGGCCCAGACCTCCGAGCGGGCGCCGGACCCGAGGCCGAGCCCGGAGACCTGCACCTTGCGGAAGCTGAGCCAGATCGCGTAGCCGATGGGCAGCGCGAAGAACAGGGCGAAGAGGATCGTCGCGGGGAGGAGGAAGGCATACGGGGCCCCCTTGACCCCGTACGACTTCCGGCGTGCGCTGGTCACTCGGAGACCTCGAAGCCCTGCTTCTTCATGTCGGCGACGGTGTCGTCCTGCATCGTGTTCAGGGCGGCGACGAAGTCCGACTTGTCCTTGGCGGCCTTGCCGAACGCGTCCTTGAAGGTCGTGTAGGCGACGTTCACGTTCGGGCCCCAGGCGGAGGGAGCGGTGCTCTTGGCTATCCCGGCGGCCTGGGTGTAGAAGTCGGCCTGGTTCGAGAAGTACTCCGGCGGGCTGGTGAACGCGCCGGACGTCTGGGCGTTGGTGGCGGCGGGGTAGATGCCGCTCTCCTTGGCCAGCGCCTGCAGGGCGGCGTCGTCGGTGTTCAGCCAGGCGGCGAACTTGGCGGCGGCGGCCTGGTGCTCGGAGTCCGTGGTGACGGCGGTGGAGGAGCCGCCCCAGCTGCCGGTGACGTTCTCGCCCTGGGACCACTGGGGGAGCGGTGCCATGGCCCACTTGCCCTTGGTGTCGGGCGCGGCCGTGGTCAGGGTGCCCGGGGCCCACACGGCGGAGACCCAGGCGATCTGCTTGCCGGTGTTGAGCGCCTTGTTCCAGGCCGGGGTGTACATCGGCTGGTTGTCGATGGCGCCCTCCTTGACGAGGTCACCCCAGAACCCCGCGACCTTCTGGGTCGCCGCGTCGTTGATGCCGACCTTCCACTTCTGGCCCTCGGTGGTCCACCACCGGGCGCCGGCCTGCTGGGCCAGGCCCGCGAAGAGACCGGAGTCGTTGGCGGAGAAGGTGGTCAGGTCGGTCGCGGGGTCCGCCTTCTTCAGCTTGCGGGCGGTCTCGGCGAACTCGTCCCAGGTCGTGGGGACGTCGAGCTTGTACTTCTTGAAGAGGTCCTCGCGGTAGTAGAACATCATCGGGCCGATGTCCTGCGGGACCGCGTAGACCGCGTCCGTGCCCAGCGTGGTCTGCTGCCACACACCGTCGGCGAACTTGGTCTTCGCGTCGCCGGTCTCCTTCGAGATGTCCGCGAGCGCGTCATTGCTGACCAGCGTGGGCAGCGCCTGGTACTCGGCCTGGACCAGGTCCGGGGCCTTGCCGGCCTTGTGCGCGGTGAGGATCTTGGTGACCAGCGTGTCGCCGGACGCCTGCTTCTTCACCGTGACCTTGATCTGGTCCTTCTTGCCCGGGCCGTTGTTCCAGAGGTCGACGACCTTGTCCATGCCGGGCGTCCAGGTCCAGTACGTCAGCGAGACCGGTCCGGATTCGGCCTCGGTGTCGTCGTCGGACGAGCCGCACGCGGCGAGGGCGGTGGCTCCGAGGACGACAGCGATGGTGGATGCCACGACTCGGCTGCGCTTCGTGATGGGCATGGATCTCTCCCCTGACCTGGGGTTCCCGCCTGCTGCGAGAACCTGCCATGCTTCTGTGAGCGTTCACAGTAGAGAAACATCCCGGACACTTGTCAATGGTTGTTGCTGTGCGGTTATGTTGGGCTCGCACCGCCGTCGCTGTGTGTGCACGTTCCCAAATGATCGATTACCCGGGAGAGATTCCATGCCGGAGACCAGCCCCAAGGGCCTCACCAGGCTCGCCTTCGGGGGGGACTACAACCCCGAGCAGTGGCCGGAAAGCGTCTGGCACGAGGACGTCCGGCTGATGCGGGAGGCCGGTGTCACCATGGTGAGTGCCGGAATCTTCTCCTGGGCGCTGCTGGAGCCGTCACGCGGGGTGTACGACTTCGGCTGGCTGGACCGCCTGCTCGGCCTGCTGCACGAAAACGGCATCCGCGTCGACCTCGGCACCCCCACCGTGGTCCCGCCGGTCTGGTTCTACCGGGAGCACCCCGAGGCCCTGCCGGTCACCGCCGACGGTGTGCGCTACGAGTTCGGCTCCCGCGGCGCCATCTGCCACAGCAACGCCGACTACCGCGCCGCCGCCGCGAACATCACCACCCGGCTCGCCGAGCGCTACCGCGACCACCCGGCCCTGGCCATGTGGCACGTGCACAACGAGTACGGCGTCCCCGTCTCGGCCTGCTACTGCGACTCCTGCGCCGCCCACTTCCGCCGCTGGCTGGCCACGACGTACGGCACGGTCGAGGGCGTGAACGAGGCCTGGGGCACCGCCTTCTGGGGCCAGCGCTACACGGACTTCGCGCAGATCAACCCGCCGCGCACCACACCGACCGTCGGCAACCCCGCCCAGGCGCTGGACTACAAGCGGTTCGCCGACGCCACCATGCGCGAGAACTTCGTCATGGAGCGGGACATCCTGCACCGCCTCACCCCCGGCGTCCCGGTGACGACCAACTTCATGACCGCGCTCAGCCAGTGCGACTCGGTCGACTACTGGGCGTGGGGCCGTGAGGTCGACATCGTCACCAACGACCACTACCTGATCACCGACGGCCGCCGCACCCACGTCAACCTCGCCATGGCCGCCGACCTCACCCGCTCGGTGGCCGGGGGAGCGCCCTGGATCCTGCTGGAGCACTCCACCTCGGGGGTCAACTGGCAGCCCCGCAACCCCGCCAAGGCCCCCGGCCAGATGGCCCGCAACTCCCTGGCCCATGTGGCACGCGGCTCCGAGGGCGCCATGTTCTTCCAGTGGCGCCAGTCCCGGCGCGGCGCCGAGAAGTTCCACTCGGCGATGGTCCCGCACGGCGGCACGGACACCCGCGTCTGGCGCGAGGTCGTCGAACTCGGCGCGTCCCTCGACTCGCTGAGCCCGATCCGCGCCACCCGCACCCGGGCCGACGTGGCCGTCCTGTGGGACTGGCACTCCTGGTGGGCGCAGAACCTCGACTGGCGCCCCAGCGAGGACCACGACCCGCGCGAACGCGCCGACGCCTTCTACGAGGCCCTCTACGACCGCCACCTCACGGTCGACTTCGCCCACCCGGAAGCCGACTTGTCGGCTTATCCCCTTGTCGTCGTGCCCGCGCTGTATCTGATGACGGAGACGGCGGGGAACAACCTCAAGGAGTACGTCGCAGGCGGCGGCACCCTCGTGGTGTCGTACTTCTCCGGCATCGTCGACGAGCACGACGCCGTCCACGAGGGCGGCTACCCCGGCCCCCTGCGCGACGTCCTCGGCCTGACCGTCGAGGAGTTCTCCCCGCTGCTGCAGGGCGACACGGTCCGTATCACCGGCCCCGACGGTTCCGAGCTCACCGGCGACGTGTGGACCGAGTTCGTGACGCCGGGCGAGGCCGAGACCGTCTGGACGTACGCCGACGGACTCACCGCGGGCCACCCCGCGGTCACCCGGCACCGCCTCGGCGAGGGCACCGCCTGGTACGTCTCGACCCGCCTCGACGCGCACGGCCTGGACGCCCTGCTCGGCTGGGCCGCCGAGGACGCGAGCATCGCGCCGCGCGCCGACCTGCCGCACGACGTCGAAGTCGTCCGCCGTACCGGCGAGTCCGGCACCTACCTCTTCGCCATCAACCACAGCCCGTCGGACGCCAAGGTGCCGCTGGAGGCGCACGGCACCGAGCTCCTCACGGGCGAACGAGCCGCGGGCCGCCTCGAAGTTCCCGCGGGAGCCGTCCGGGTCGTCCGGCTCGACGGCTGAACCGACTCCCCTCCGCCCGCGCGTGCCACGAGAGCCGTGGGCGGAGGGGCCCCTCGCCCGCTGATCCCGGGCGAGGGAACCCCCATCCCCATTCACGTCGAAGGGACGACGGACGAAGATGTTCCATCCCAGACGCACCCTAAGGGCCCTGCTGCTGCCGCTCGCGGCCGGGCTCGCCCTCACCGCCCTGCCCGCGCAGACCGCCCAGGCGGCCAGCACGCTCACCAACGGCGGATTCGAGTCCGACGGCGCGGGAGCCGCCCTGCCCGCCGGCTGGTCCGAGTACGGCACGACCGCCGCCTCGTTCGCCGAGTCCGGTGGGCACAGCGGCAGTTACCGCCTGAGCCACTGGTCGTCCTCCGCCTACAAGGTGGAGACGTACCAGTACCTGTCCGGGCTCACCAACGGTAACTACAAGCTCACCGCCTGGGTCCGCTCCGGTGGCGGGCAGAACTCCGCCTACATAGCCCTCAAGAACTGCGGCAGCGCGGAGCAGCGCACGAATCTGCCGGTGTCCGCCAGTGGGTGGATCCGGATCGTCGTGCCGATCAATGTGACGAACAACCAGTGCACGATCAGCATCAACAGTGACGCGAACGCGGGCAACTGGATCAATGTTGACGACCTGACCTTCGCGTCCGGTACGTCCGGTACATCGATCAGGGGTTCCGACGTCTCCTCGATCGCCAAGAGCGAAGCGCTGGGCGGCACTTACAGGACCAGCTCCGGCACGACCGCCGACCCGCTCGCCGTGCTGAAGTCCGCTGGACAGAACTACGCCCGCCTGAAGGTCTGGGTGAACCCGGCCGACGGCTACAACAACAAGACCCGCGTCCTGGCCATGGCCAAGCGCATCAAGGCGCAGGGCATGAAGCTGCTGGTCGACTTCCACTACTCGGACACCTGGGCCGACCCGGGCGCCCAGAGCAAGCCGGCCGCGTGGGCGGGCCACAGCTACACCCAGCTGAAGAGCGACGTCTACAACCACACGTACGACGTCCTCAACGCGCTGAAGGCGCAGGGCACCACCGCCGACATGGTCCAGGTCGGCAATGAGATCAACGGCGGCATGCTCTGGAACGAGGGCTCCACGAGCAACTGGTCACAGCTGGCGGGCCTGCTCAACTCGGGCTATGACGCGGTCAAGGCGGTCAACTCGTCGACGACCGTCGCCCTGCACCTCGCCAAGGGCGGCGACCTGTCCGGCACCCGCTGGTGGTTCGACAACGCGGTGGCCAACGGCGTGAAGTTCGACGTCATCGGTCTGTCGTACTACGGCTACTGGCACGGCACGCTCTACGACTTCCAGACGACCCTGGACGACGCGGCCGCCCGCTACGGCAAGCCGGTCTTCGTCGCCGAGACGGCCTACCCCTTCCGTCTCGACAGCGAGGACTCGCACGAGAACATCATCAACCTCGACAGCGAGCTCGTCTCCGGCTACCCGGCCACCACGGCCGGCCAGACCCGCTGGATGAACGACATCGCGAGCATCGTGGAGGCCGTGCCGAACGGCCGTGGACTCGGCGTCTTCTACTGGGAGTCGACCTGGACCGCGGTCACCGGCAACGGCTGGGACCCGACCGACTCCTCCTCCGGCAACGGCTGGGAGAACCAGGCCCTGTTCGGCTACGACGACAGGGCGCTCCCGGCGATGGCGTGGTTCAGCCACCGCTGAGATGAACAGTGACGTCGGCCTCCAAGACTCGTGTTCTCGGAGGCCGGCGTTGTCGTTCGGAGAGGGCGTTCAGTTCCTCAGGCTGTCCGCGGAGGCGCCGCGCACGGGCGGAGGACCATGAGCGAGTCCTCCGAGGTCGCCACCATGGCGAAGGCGAACCGGTCGAGCTCAAGACAGAGTGCGACGTCATCAGGATGGACTCCCTGCCGCACACCCTCCGCCAGCTCGGCGGCGGCGCGCGACTCGGCGGCGCGGCGGAGGAACTGAGCTGCGTCCGTACCGGCCTCGGTGACCCGGCGAGCGATGTATTGCGCGCACGCCAGATCCTCGTCGGCCTGCCCATCCTCGCCGGTGACCACGAAGGTGCCGCTGTCGCACTCGCGCGTCCGCAAGAGCCGAGCCGTTGCCTCCGCCACCACGAAGCCGGCGCACAGCACCAGCGACGCGTCCTTGACCGCGAGGGCGCCGACCGTTCCTGCCGTGGTCTTCTGCACGACGGTCCGGCCGCCAAGGTCAACGGACCGCAGGAGGCCCGGCGAGTTGACGGCGTCGAACCCGGGCGCCGGCGGACCGTCCTTGAGCGCCACCCAATCCGGGTGGCGAGCCTTGAGCGCCAGGGCTCCGTCCAGCGACTCCGCAAGCACGATCTTCTCCGCCCCCTGGGCAAAGGCCCAGGCAGCCACGGTGAACGCACGCATGACGTCGACCACGACCGCCACGGACGGGGCTTCGGCCAGCTCAGGGATGCCAAGGAAACGAGCGTCCATCCGGTCGTGATCACGCATACCCGATCCGAAGAACCCAGGTGGTGATGCGCATCACGTCGCCGCCCGGGGCATCCCCTCGTCCCCCGGATCCGAACGGCCCTTTGTCGTAAGGCAGTTCGGTACCGGCCAAGACGCGGAGAGTGCCGGACATGTCGGCATCGACTGCGGGACAGTGGGGAACACGCGTACCGAGGAGGATTCGGACGGAGGGGACCCGATGTTGAGGACACCTGTGAGAGAGAGGCGTCTGGACATCCTGGAGTGGCTGAAGGATCCGGCCACGCACTTCCCGCCCCAGCGCCACGGCGACCTCGTCGAGGACGGCGTCGCCTCCGAAGCCGTCGCGCAGAAGCTCGGCGTGCCCCGTCAGGTCGCCGACACCCATCTGAACCTGCTCGCCGCCATCGGCGTGTTGCGCACCCGGCGGATCCGGCGGCGCGTCTACTACCGGCGCGACGAGGTGCGCATCGCCGAGGTCGCGCGCATGTTTGAGAAGGGCTGGTAGCTGTGGAACAGACTCTCGTCCCGCACCGTTACGTCGCGATCGGCGGCCGCGGCCCCGAGGACGTGGTGGCCGACGCCCGCGGCCGGGTTCTCACAGGCGTCGAGGACGGCCGCATCCTGCGCCTCGACGGCCTGACGGAACCCGACGACGCCCGCGTCGAGGTGCTCGCCGAGACCGGCGGCCGCCCCCTCGGCCTCGAACTCCTCCCGGACAACGCCCTGTTGGTGTGCGACGCCGAGCGCGGACTGCTCCGCGTCGACCTCACCGACGGCACCGTGCGCATCCTCGCCGACTCGGTGGCGGGGGAGCCGCTGCGGTTCTGCAGCAACACCGTCGCGCTGTCCGACGGCAGCGTCTGCTTCACCGTCTCCAGCCGCCGCTACCCGCTGGAGCAGTGGATCGGCGATCTGGCCGAGCACACCGCAACGGGCCGCCTCCTGCGCCTCGCACCCGGCGCGGACACCCCCGAAGTCCTCCTGGAGGACCTCCAGTTCGCCAACGGCCTCGCACCGAGCGCAGACGAGTCCTTCCTTGTCATCGCCGAGACCGGCGCCTGCCGCCTCACCCGCTACTGGCTCACCGGGCCCAGGTCGGGCCGGTCCGAACCCTTCGTCGAGAACCTCCCGGGCATGCCCGACAACCTCTGGCGCGCCGCCCCCGACGGCCCCGTCTGGGTCGCCCTCGCCGGCCCGCGCGTCCCACCCCTGGACCTGCTGCACCGCGCCACGCCCGCCGTCCGCCGCGCCGCCGCCCGCGTCGCCGTGCGCGCCCCCTTCCGCCCCACCGGCACCATCGGTGTCCTCGCCGTAGACGACACCGGCGCGATCGTCCACCACCTGGCCCGCCGCCACTCCCGCTTCCGCATGGTCACCAGCGTCTGCGAGGCCGCCGGGCATCTCGTCCTCGGCAGCCTCTGGGAGCACGGGGTCGCCCTGTGTGAGCCGCCCGCCGCGAAATAGCCCCGGCGTTACCCTGTTGACCGGCCGTGATCAGGCCGTGCCGGCAGGAGACGTACGACCATGTCAGCCTCGGACACCGAGACCGCGCGCACCCGCGCCCCGAGACCGCCCGTCCTGCGCGGCCAGGCACCCGTCGTCGCCGCGGTCGCAGTCGGCGGCGCCCTCGGAGCCACGGCCCGCTACGCGCTCTCCCTGTGGTGGCCCCTCCAGCCCGGCGGATTCCCCTGGGCGACCTTCTGGACCAATGTCACCGGCTGCGCCGTCATCGGCGTGTTCATGGTGGTCATCACGGACGTATGGGCGGCCCACCGCCTGGTCCGCCCCTTCTTCGGCACCGGCGTGCTCGGCGGCTTCACCACCTTCTCCACCTACGCCGTCGACATCCAGAAGCTGGTCGACTCCGGCCACCCCGGCGCCGGCCTCGCCTACCTCACAGCCACCCTCCTCGCGGCCCTTACGGCGGTGTGGCTCGCCGCGACCGCGACCCGCCGCGTTCTGAAGTGGAGACAGTCATGACGCGACTGACGGGCAGAGCCCTGCGCGTGACCGTATTCGTCGGCGAGCACGACACCTGGCGCCGCAAGCCCCTGTACAGCGAGATCGTGCACCGCGCCCACACCGCCGGGCTCGCCGGCGCCAGCGTCTTCCGCGGTATCGAGGGCTTCGGCGCCTCCTCCCTGATCCACACCTCGCGGCTGCTGTCCCTCAGCGAGGACCTCCCGGTCGCGATCGTGATCGTCGACACCGAGGAGCGGGTGCGGGCCTTTTTGCCGCGGCTCGACGCACTCGTCACCGAAGGCCTGGTGATCCTCGACGACTGCGAGGTCATCAGGTACGTCGGCCGCGAGGAAGGTGAGAATTCGCCGTGAACTGGCTGCTCGTCGTCGCGGGCGCCATGGTCGGCGCGCCCCTGCGCTATCTCACCGACCGCGCGGTGCAGTCCCGGCACGACTCCGTCTTCCCCCGGGGCACCTTCGCGGTCAACGTCACCGGCTGTCTGATCCTCGGCCTGCTCACCGGCAGTGCGAGTTCCCACGTCCAACTGCTGCTCGGCACCGGTCTGTGCGGGGCCCTGACGACGTACTCGACCTTCTCCTACGAGACCCTGCGGCTGGCCGAGACGGGGGCCGGGCTGTATGCCCTCGGCAACGTCGTCGGGAGCGTGACCGCGGGACTCGGCGCCGCCTTCACGGGCGTATGGCTCGCCGAAGCGGTGTGGGGTTAGGGCGGTCCACACCCACGCGCGGTAGGACAGTGCACCGTACTGCCCCTCCCCGGAACGGGATCCCATGAGCGCCATCACCGTCGGTCAGGCCGTCCTCCTCGGAGCCGTCGAGGGGGTGACCGAGTTCCTGCCCATCTCCTCCACCGGCCATCTGAAGATCGCCGAGGGGCTCATGGGCATCCCCGTCGACGACCACGCCGTCGTCGGCTTCACCGCCGTCATCCAGGTCGGCGCCATCGCCGCCGTGTTCGTCTACTTCTTCAAGGACATCGTCCGGATCGTCTCGGCGTGGGTGCGCGGGCTGCGTCACCCCGAGCAGCGGTACGTGCATGACTACCGGTTCGCCTGGTGGGTGATCTGGGCGACGGTCCCCGTGGTAGCCGTGGGTCTGGCGGCCGAGCCGCTGATCAAGGGGCCGCTCGCCTCGCTGTGGGTGGTCGCCGGCTCGCTGATCGTCGGCAGCGGCGTGATGTGGGCGGCGGACCGGTTCGGGCGGCACAAGAGGGGAGAGGACGACACCTCCTTCAAGGACGCGATGCTCGTCGGCGGCTCCCAGATCCTCGCCC
The DNA here is from genome assembly GCF_032436805.1 of Streptomyces sp. P17. Classification (NCBI taxonomy): domain Bacteria; kingdom Bacillati; phylum Actinomycetota; class Actinomycetes; order Kitasatosporales; family Streptomycetaceae; genus Streptomyces; species Streptomyces sp. P17. Next base: position 16,588 of record NZ_JAVRBF010000053.1, read on the forward strand.
TGCTCTTCCCCGGTTTCTCGCGCTCGGGCGCCACGATGTCCACGGCCCTCCTTCTCGACCTGGACCGGGTCGCCGCCACCCGCCTGTCGTTCTTTCTCGGCATCCCCGCCCTGACCGGAGCTGGACTGTACGAGCTCAAGGACGCCCTCGGCGCCGGGGCGGGCGTGGCGCCGCTCGTGGCCGGTACGGCGGTCTCCTTCGTCGTCGCCTACGCCTCGATCGCCTGGCTGCTGCGGTTCGTGGCGAAGCACACCTTCAACGCCTTCGTCGTCTACCGCATCGTCGTGGGTCTGCTGCTGTTCGCGCTGCTCGGCAGCGGCGCGCTGAACAGCTGACCAGGTGAGGGCGGCTTTCATTCCGGGCACCGGCTGAAACTTTCGTTTCACCCGCCTTGACAGCACCTCCCGGCACCCGGAGTATCACTCCCGTGAACCTGTCAGACAGCCGGACAGCCGGACAGCCTCCCCGGCGCATCAGCGCCATGGAAGCGGTGCTCGCGCACCTGCGCGCCGCCATCGAACGCGGCGAGTACGCCGTGGGCGACAAGCTCCCCTCCGAGGCGGAGCTGTGCCGCACCCTGGAGATCAGCCGACCGGTGCTGCGCGAGGCCCTCAGGGCCCTGCAGACCATGGGCCTGACCGTCTCCAAGACCGGCAAGGGCACCTTCGTCGTCGCCAGCACCGTCGAGGACCCCACCTTCGGCGACTACGCGGCCAGCGACCTGCTGGAGGTGCGCCGGCACGTCGAGATCCCGGTCGCCGGATACGCGGCGGTGCGCCGCACCCCGGAGAACCTCGACCACCTGGCTCATCTGCTCGACCGTATGGAACGCGAGACGGACACCACCGCGTGGGTCGCGATGGACACCCTCTTCCATCTCGCCGTGGCCGAAGCCGCCCAGAACCCGGTCTTCCGCCGGGTCATCGAGGAGATCCGGGACGCGCTGGCGCGTCAGTCGGCCTTCCTCAACGAACTGGGCGGCCGCCGCGAGCAGTCCAACCGCGAGCACCGGGCGATCGTCGAGGCGCTGATCGACGGTTCCGAGCACGACGCGACCGAGGCCATGGCGCATCACCTCGACCGCGTCGAGACCACCCTCACCGACATCGTGCGCCCCGCGCGCACGAGCACCACCACGGAAGGCGGACCCGAGGCGTGAGCGAGCAGTCCCTGCACGACGGCGTGCAGAACGAAGGCGTGCAGAAACGTTCCGGCCATGTCGATGCCGGAGACGCGGGCTACAGCAAGTCCCTGAAGTCCCGGCACGTCAACATGATCGCCATCGGCGGCGCCATCGGCACCGGCCTCTTCCTCGGCGCCGGCGGCCGCCTCGCCGACGCGGGCCCCTCCCTGTTCATTGCCTACGCGGTCTGCGGAATCTTCGCCTTCCTCGTCGTGCGCGCCCTCGGCGAACTCGTCCTGTACCGGCCCTCGTCCGGCGCCTTCGTCTCGTACGCGCGTGAATTCATGGGGGAGAAGGGCGCGTACACCGCGGGCTGGATGTACTTCCTCAACTGGGCCACCACCGGCATCGCCGACATCACCGCGGTTGCCGTCTACACCCACTACTGGGGCATCTTCTCCGACATCCCGCAGTGGGTGCTCGCCCTGATAGCCCTGGCCATCGTCCTCACCGTGAACCTGATCTCGGTGAAGATGTTCGGCGAGCTGGAGTTCTGGTTCGCCATCATCAAGGTCAGCGCACTCGTGATCTTCATGTGTATCGGCATCTTCCTGCTGGTCACGCAGCACGAGGTCGACGGCACGACCCCCGGCCCATCCCTGATCACCGATCACGGCGGCCTCTTCCCCAACGGCCTGCTGCCCATGCTCCTGATCATCCAGGGCGTCGTCTTCGCCTACGCCTCCGTCGAGCTCGTCGGCGTCGCGGCGGGCGAGACCGAGAACCCCGAGAAGATCATGCCGAAGGCGATCAACTCGATCATGTGGCGCGTGGGCCTGTTCTACGTCGGCTCCGTCGTCCTGCTCTCGATGCTGCTGCCCTGGTCGTCGTACAAGGCGGGCGAGAGCCCTTTCGTCACCGTGCTGTCCAACATCGGAATCCCGGCGGCCGGCGGCGTGATGAACCTGGTCGTCCTCACCGCGGCGATGTCCTCCCTCAACTCCGGCCTGTACTCCACCGGCCGGATCCTGCGCTCCATGGCCATGTCCGGCTCCGCCCCGAAGTTCACCGGCGTGATGAGCCGCAGCCAGGTCCCGTACGGCGGCATCCTGCTCACCAGCGGTATCTGTGTCCTCGGCGTGGGCCTCAACTTCGTGGTCCCCGCCGACGCGTTCGAGATCGTCCTGAACTTCGCGGCGATCGGCATCCTCGCGACCTGGGGCATGATCATGGTCTGTCACCTGCTCTTCTGGCAGAAGACCCAGAACGGCGAACTCACCCGCCCCGGCTACCGACTGCCGGGCTCCCCCTGGACCGAACTCGTGACGCTGGCCTTCCTCGCCTCCGTCCTGGTCCTCATGTACGCCGACGGAGGCGCCGGCCGCACCACCGTGCTGTGCCTGCCGCTGATCGTCGCCGCGCTCGTCGCCGGCTGGTACGCCATCCGCAGCCGGGCCGCACGCACGCAATCCAGTAACGCCGACGCGTGAACCGCGCCCGGCTCACACCCACCACCCCAAGAATCAGGCAGTGATGTACAGCAGTTCGCTCGCGGCGGCACCCCTCGTCCGTGAACCCCTCCACGCCCCCGTCGCCCACCTCATACGCGGCGGGGTCGTGGAAGGGATCCACTACGGCTCGGTCGTCGTCCTCGGCACCGAGGGCGAGGTCCAGTTCCAGCTCGGCGACATCGAGGCCGCGTTCTACCCCCGCTCGGCCCTCAAGCCCGTCCAGGCCGTCGCCATGGTCCGCGCCGGGCTGCCGCTCGACGGCGAACTCCTCTCCCTCGCCGCGGCCAGCCACTCCGGCGAGGAGCGGCACCTTGCCGGTACCCGGCGGATCCTGGAGTTGGCGGGTGTCTCCGAGGACGATCTGGGCAACGTCACCGACATGCCGTACGACCCCGTCGTCCGGGACGCGTGGGTGCGGGAGGGGCGTCTTCCCTCCCGGCTCGCCCAGAACTGCTCCGGCAAGCATGCGGCGATGCTGTACACCTGCCGGTTGAACGGGTGGTCGCTGGACGGTTACCTCGACCCCGGCCACCCTCTCCAGCAGGCCATCGCCGAGATCGTTGAGGACCTTACGGGGCAGCGCATCGCGCAGGTGACCGTTGACGGGTGCGGGGCTCCGTTGTTCTCCGTCTCGCTGCATGGGCTTGCGCGGGCCGCGGCCCGCATCACCACCGCCGCGCCCGGTACGCCCGAGGCCCGGGTGGCCGACGCGATGCGGGAGCACGCCGAGATGGCCTCCGGGTCCGGGCGGGATGTGGCTGCACTGATGCGGGCCGTGCCGGGGTTGCTCGCGAAGGACGGCTTCGAGGGGGTGCAGGTTGCTGCGCTGGCTGATGGGCGTTCCGTTGCCGTGAAGATCGCGGACGGGGCGAATCGGGCGCGGATCCCTGTCGGGGCGGCGGCGTTGGCTTGGGCCGGGGTCGATCCGTCGTTGCTCACCGAGTTCCGGGGAGAGGCGCTGCTCGGAGGTGGGCAGCCGGTCGGTTTCGTGCGGCCGGTTCGTTCGCTGGAGCCCGTTGCTGTTGCTCCGTGCGCCTAAGGATGTGCCGCACATTCCGTCATGCGGCTGCTGGTCCGTCTTGGCTGGTCGCGCCCACGCGGCGGTAGCCGCAAATCGATAACGCCCCGCGCCCCTTACGTAGCTCACCTTCACCCTTCTCAGAAAGTGGACATTCTTCCATGACCGCCGCCGCTGCCCGCAGCGAACACGATCTGCTCGGCGACCGTGACGTCCCCGCCGACGCGTACTGGGGTGTGCACACCCTGCGTGCCACCGAGAACTTCCCCATCACCGGTACCCCGATCTCCGCGTACCCGCATCTGATCGATGCCCTGGCCGCCGTGAAGGAGGCCGCTGCCCTTGCCAATGAGGAGCTCGGTCTGCTGGAGGCGAAGAAGGCCGCCGCCATTGTCGAAGCCTGCCGGGAGATCCGTGACGGCAAGCTGCACGAGCAGTTCGTGGTCGATGCGATCCAGGGCGGCGCCGGTACCTCGACCAACATGAACGCCAACGAGGTCATCGCCAACCGGGCGTTGGAGCTGCTGGGGTACGCGAAGGGGCAGTACCAGTACCTGCACCCCAATGAGGACGTCAACCTCGGCCAGTCAACCAATGACGTCTACCCGACGGCGGTCAAGATATCGACGGTCTTCGCGGTACATGGACTGCTCAAGGCGATGGCTGTACTGCAGGACGCCTTCGCCCGTAAGGCCGTCGAGTTCCGTGATGTGCTCAAGATGGGCCGTACACAGTTGCAGGACGCGGTCCCCATGACACTGGGTCAAGAGTTCTCGGCGTATGCCGTCATGATTGACGAGGACCGGTCCCGTCTTGACGAGGCTGTCGAGTTGATCCATGAAATCAACCTCGGCGCTACAGCCATCGGGACTGGACTCAATGCTCCGGCCGGTTACGCCGAATCGGCCCGCCGCCACCTCGCCGAGATCACCGGACTGCCCCTGGTCACCGCCGCCAACCTGGTCGAAGCCACCCAGGACTGCGGCGCGTTCGTCCAGATGTCGGGTGTGCTCAAGCGGATCGCGGTCAAGCTCTCCAAGAGCTGCAACGACCTGCGGCTGCTGTCCTCCGGCCCGCGCGCGGGCCTCGGCGAGATCAACCTGCCGCCCGTGCAGGCCGGTTCGTCGATCATGCCCGGCAAGGTCAACCCGGTCATCCCCGAGGTCGTCAACCAGGTCGCCTTCGAGGTGATCGGCAACGACGTCACCATCACCATGGCCGCCGAGGCCGGACAGCTCCAGCTGAACGCCTTCGAGCCGATCATCCTGCACTCCCTGTCGGAGTCCATCACCCATCTGCGTGCGGCCTGTCTTACTCTCGCCGAGCGCTGTGTGGACGGCATCACCGCCAACACCGAGGAGCTGCGCCGGACCGTGGAGAACTCCATCGGTCTGGTCACCGCCCTCAACCCGCACATCGGGTACACGGCCGCCACCGACATCGCCAAGGAGGCCCTCGCCACCGGCCGCGGAGTCGCCGAACTCGTCCTGGAGAAGGGCCTGTTGCCCGCCGAGACGCTCGCCGGCCTGCTGCGTCCCGAGGTGCTCGCGGGCAGCGGCTCTCCGCTCGTCTGACCTGCTCGCCTGACCCGCTCGCCCGACCTGCGAATGCGCGCCAGGACCGGCCCGGAGGCACAATGGTGATCATGAGTGTTGCACCGTCGTCCCAGACCTTCCAGCCGGTCCTGGAGCGCATCGCCGACGAGATCGGGCGCACCCCCGGCAGCGGCCGCGCCGCCGACTACATCCCGGCGCTCGCGGCCTGCGACCCGCGCAGCTTCGGCATGGCCGTCGCCGAGCTCGACGGCACGGTGTACGGGGTGGGGGAGTGGCGTGAGCCCTTCTCCACCCAGTCCATCACCAAGGTCTTCACCCTCGCCCTCGACCTGGCCCGCGAGGGCGACGAACTGTGGGAGCACGTGGGCCGCGAGCCCTCCGGCAACCCCTTCAACTCCCTGGTGCAGCTGGAGTACGAGAACGGCATCCCACGCAATCCGTTCATCAACGCCGGCGCCCTGGTCGTCACCGACCGCCTGCAGACCCGTACCGGCGACGCGGCCGGTGAACTGCTCGCCTTCCTGCGCGAGGAGAGCGGCAACCCGACCCTGGACTTCGACAAGGACGTCGCCGCGTCGGAGTCCGCGCACGGTGACCGCAACGCCGCCCTGTCCCACTTCATGGCGTCCTACGGCAACATCGACAACCCGGTTCCGGTCCTCCTCGACCAGTACTTCCGCCAGTGCTCGATCCGCGCCTCCTGTGCCGACCTCGCCCTGGCCACCGGCTTCCTCGCCCGGCACGGCGTCCGCGCCGACGGCTCCCGTCTGCTGACCCGCAGCCAGGCCAAGCAGGTCAACGCGGTGATGCTGACCTGCGGGACGTACGACGCGGCGGGCGACTTCGCCTACCGCGTGGGCCTGCCCGGCAAGAGCGGCGTGGGCGGCGGCATCATCGCCGTAGTCCCCGGCCGCTGCACGCTGTGCGTATGGAGCCCCGGCCTGGACGAGCGCGGCAACTCGGTGGCGGGTGTGGCGGCCCTGGACCGCTTCACCACGCTCACGGGCCTGTCGGTGTTCTGAACGGCGAGGCCTACTCCGCCGTGAGGTCGGCGAGATCCTCGTCGGTGAGGACGATCGACCCGGCGGCGGTGTTCTCCTCCAGGTGGGACAGGGAGCCGGTGCCGGGGATGGCCAGGACGACGGGAGAGCGGGCGAGCAGCCAGGCCAGGGCGAGCTGGGCGCCCGGGTGCGGATCGCGGCTACCGCCCTGCCCCACGAGACGATCATCATCGACCGTCGGTACGCGATCCTCGCCGGCGTGACGCCCCCGGCGGCCGGGAGTACACCGTGACCACCGCGCCCACCCTGGTCGGCGGAGTACACGCCCTGTTCGAAGCCGCCTGGGAGGCGGCCACCGACCTCGACGGATTCCCGCGCGCGCAACGTCCCCAACTCGACGCGGAGAGCCGGACAGTCCTGCGGGCGCTGGGCTCGGGCGTCACCGACGCGACAGCCGCACGCGAACTCGGCATGTCCCTGCGGACCTACCGCCGACGGGTCGCCGAACTGCTCGACACCCTGGACACGGGTTCGCGGTTCCAGGCCGGGATGCGCGCGGGTGAGCTGGGCCTGAGCGGCTGAGCCGTCGGCCAACGCCTAATACGGTTGAGAGCGTGCCCGTCCCGGGCGAAGATCGCTCCCATGTTCTCGCGCAAGCCCCGCCGCCCCAAAGTCCCCCGAACTCCTCAAGGCCTGGGAATCCCTGGACGCCGGGGACATCCCCGGCGCCCTGCGCCAGCTGCGGTCCGGAACCGACGATCTGCCCCTCGGGGAGATAGCCCTGGTGGCGGCCCGCGCGGCCCGTGCCGCCGGATTCGAAGACCTCCAGCAGGCGGCCGAGGCGCTCGCCTCCCGTCCCGACAAGCCGCAGGAGCTCTACGACTTCGGGTACGCGTGCGTGGAGCGCGGCGTGTCCTATCTGGCGATCCCCGCCCTGCGGGAGGCGCTGCGCCTGGTGCCGGGTTCCACGGCGGCGCTGCGCGAGCTGGTCTCCGCCTACGAGCGCGAGGGACGGCACAGCGAGGCCGTAGAGGCACTGACCGCGTACGAGGGCGACCTCGCCGACTGGCCGGACCGCTATCTCCTCGTCTGCAACGCCCTTATGTCCGGCGACCTCACCCTGGCACGCCGTCAGCACGCCCTGCTGCCGGATCCGGAGGACGAGCAGTGGCTGTCCGCGCAGGCGCGTCAGAGCCGCATGCTGGAGCGGGCGGCGAGCGCGGAGGCGGTCAGCGCGCTGGACCGGACGGCTCTGCGGGGCTGGCAGTACGTCCTGGGCGGCACCGTCCTCGGCACGCTGTCGCCGTACGGCTTCGGCGCGGGCATGACGGCCGGTACGCCTGGCTCCAGGACACCCACGACCAGTGCCTGCGCGGTCTGCTGCGCCTGAAGACGGTGCTGGAAGCCGCCGGAGTGCAGCCGACGTCCGTGTCCGTGCTGCCCGACCGCGGCAGCCACGTCCTGGGCCTGGCCGCGGCTGAGGTGCTGGCCCTGCCCGCACTGCCCTTCGATCCCGAGCGGGCGGACACCGTGGTCGTGGCCTACGACCTGAACGACGTGGATCCCGAGATCAGCGGCCGGCTCTTCGAGCGGACGCCCGGACAGATCCTGCACGAACACGACCACGTCGGTGGTGAAGGTCTCCAGTTCGGGCGTGATCTCGGGGACGACGAACACGACGTGCCCCACCCCGTCGGTGCCGCCGACGAAGTGGCCGGCCACCGGCTTGCACGGCAGGAAACGAGCCCACGGTGAAGACGGGGGCGTAGAAGATCTCGTGCGGGAAGCCGAACGGGTCCTCGAAGCGGGCCAGCCCCTGTACCTGGCGCTCCGCGCAGTCCTCAGCCGACCCGAGGCGAGGTGCGTAGCCCCTGGCTTCCAGCTCGGTGACGGCGTCGGTGAAGGCGGCCTTGCCCGCCAGCTCCCAGCCGACGTAGGCCAGGCGGTCCTCTTCGCCGGGGTGGACGGACAGGCGGCGGTGGCGGTCGTCCATGCGCAGGTGCACGGTGCCGTCCGCACCGCGCTCGCCTGTCTGCAGGCCCAGGACCTCGGGGCCGAAGGCCAGCCAGTCCTCGTGGCGGGGGGATTCGAATCCGACGTAGCCCAGAGCGTGGATCTTCACGTCAAGCCTCCTTGGCAGGCGGGATGTCGGGGGCAGAGAACCGGGGGCAGGGAACGGTGAGCGGCGGGTCAGAAGCTGTAGGGGCCGAAGCGGCCCCAGGCCACCAGGGCGGCCAGGATCAGCAGGACGGCGTTGAAACCGATCGCCTGCGGCTCCTTGCGGCGGGCATGGGCGACCATGGCCAGGACCATGACCACGGCCAGACCGGTCGCGGCCAGCGGAGTCAGCACCGGGGCGATGCCGGTGGCCGCGGGCAGGATCAGCCCGAGCGCGGCGGCGAGCTCCACGACGCCGATGAAGCGGACGGTGCCGGGGGAGTAGTCACTGACCCAGGGGAGCTTCTCGGCGAGCTTGGCTTTGGGCTGGGTGGACTTCATGACACCGGCCATCGCGAACATGAGCGCGAGCACGGCCTGCACGATCCACAGGAAGACGTTCACAGCACGAGGTCCTTAAGAGATCCGAAGAGGAGGGAGAGGTGCCGGGAGGGGCGCCGTGAGGCGGCCCCTTCCCAGGGGGTGCGGCTGTGGTCAGCCGGTGAAAACGGCCTCGGCGCGGTCGCGGGCTTCGTGCAGCTCCCAGTACAGGGGGGCGATCTGCTCGGGCGTCGCGCTGGGGATGCCCTCCGGGCCGCCGTCGCCGATCCACACGCCGATCGCGATGTGGCCCGCGTAGACGCCGCTGCCGGTCAGTTCCTTGTTCAGGTTGATGACCCAGTTACGCAGGGCCGCGGCGGACGCGTTGACGTTGCCGAGCATCGGGATGGGGTCGACGGAGCCGCCGCCGGTGGTGAACAGCAGCGTTCCGGCGCCGGCCGCACGCATCGCGGGCAGCACGGCACGCGCGGCTTCGACGGCGCCGTAGAGGTTGTACTCGATCTGTGGCTGGAGGTTCGCCACGGTCGCCTCGGAGGGGGCGGCGAGGGTGATGCCGGGGCTCGGGGTGTGCGGGGCCGGGGAGTACTCCAGGACGTCGATGGCACCGAAGCGGGCCTTGGCGGCCTCCAGCGCGGCGGTCAGGGAGGGCCGGTCCATGACGTCGGCGGCGAAGCCCTGGGCGGTGATGCCCTCCTCGCCGAGCTGCTTGGCCAGGGCGTCGAGCTTGTCCTGGGTGCGGGAGATCAGCGCGACGTCGAAGCCGCGGCGGCCGAAGGTGCGGGCGATGGCCAGGCCCATGCCGGGGCCGGCGCCGATGATGGCGATGGTGGACACGATCTGTCTTTTCTCTCCGTGAAGCTGGGTGAACGGGTGGGCGGGAGTGATCAGGAGCAGGTGACGGCGATCTTGCCGAGCGCGCCGGAGCCGAACGCGGCGAACGCCTCGTCGGCCTGTGCCAGCGGGAAGGTCGCGGTGACCGGAACGCGCAGCGCGCCGGAGGCCACCTGCTCGGCCAGCGTGGTCAGGGTCTGGGCGTTGGCGTCGGCCATGACCGAGTGGACGGTGACGTCCTGGCCGTCGACGGCGTCCTTCGCCAGGCCGAGCGTGGAGGCGATCCGCCCGCCAGGCTTGAGCAGGCCCGCCAGCGCCGCGCCGTCACCGGCCAGGTGCACGACAGCGTCCACGCCCTCGGGCGCGAGCGCGCGGACCTGCGCGGCGAGGTCGCCGGTGAAGTCCACCACCTCGACGTCGGCGCCGGTCAGGCCGGTGACGAAGTCGGCCTCCGTGCCCGGGCGGGCGGTGGCGATGACCTTCGCGCCACGGGCGGCGGCGAGCTGCACGGCCAGCGCGCCGACGCCGCCGGTGGCGCCGGAGACCAGCACCGTCTCGTCCTTGCCGATGTTCAGGGCGGTCAGGCTGTCGAAGGCGGCGGTGCCGGCCAGGCCCAGCGCACCCGCGTCCTTGAGGTCCAGGCCCGCGGGGACGTGGGCGACGCCGTATGCGGCGGAGACGGTGACGTACTCGGCGAGCGAGCCGGTGCCCAGGAACGGCTTCATCACCACGCCGAAGACCGCGTCCCCGACGGCAAAGCCCTCCACGCCCTCGCCGAGCGCCTCGACGGTGCCCGCGAAGTCCTTGCCGACCACCAGCGGGAACCGGTGCTCCATCATCCCCTGCAGGTAGCCCGCCGCCGTCGCGGCGTCGAAGCCGTTCACCGACGACACCGCCACCTTCACCAGCAGCTCACCCGCCTCCGGGCGGGGAGTGTCGACCTCGGCCACAGCCGGAGCGGAGGGGACTTCGTTCAGTGCGACAGCACGCATGGCATACACCTTTCCTATGTGGAACGGCCTTCCCGTTTCACTCTGCCAGCGTAACAACACAACTGGGAAGGTTGTTCCACTTCGATATGGTGGAGGCATGACCGATACCGCAGCCACCGACGAAACCCCAGGCCGCACGCCCGAAACGGGGCTGCGCGCCGACGCCGAACGCAACCGCGACCGCATCCTGGCCGCCGCCCGCCGCCTGTACGCCACCGAGGGACTCGGCGTCTCGATGGCGTCCGTCGCCCGCGAGGCCGGCGTCGGCAAAGCCACCCTCTCCCGCCGCTTCGCCAGCCGCGAGGAGCTGATCAACGCCGTCTTTGCCGACCGCATGGACGCCTACGCCGACGCCGTCACCGAGGCGCTCGCCGACCCCGACCCCTGGCACGGCTTCACCGGGTACATCACCGCCGTGTGCGCGATGCAGGCTGCCGACCGTGGCTTCGCCGACGTCCTCACCATGACGTTCCCCGCCGCCAAGGCGTTGGAAAAGCGCCGCGCCGAGGCGTACCACGGCTTCATCGACCTCATCGCCCGGGCCCGGGCCACCGGCTACCTGCGCGAGGACTTCGACGACCGGGACATGCCCATCCTGCTCATGGCCAACGCCGGCGTCATCAACGCCGCCGGCGACGCGGCCCCCGATACCTGGCGCCGACTGGTGGGCCACATGGTCCGCTCCTTCGCCACCCCCGACGCACCCCTGCCCCCACTCCCCGACGCCCCGACACCCACCGCCCTCTACCGGGCCATGGTCAGCATCACCCGCCCGAGCAGATGAGATCCACGGCATCGGCCATGTGCCGCCTCCTTCGGTCGGCGGCCAGGTTGGAACGCCGGTCGCCTGTTTTGCCGTTCCGATTCAACACCCCCAAACCAGCCACGCACCGGACACGCTTCGGCTTCCCCCCGGAGGTCCCCGCGTCGATTTCCGGCCACCCGGCGTTGACACGCTGACCGAGTGTTGGCCATGGCTTTCCCCGTCGATCTCCGCCGCTGCCAGGTGCTCGGACTGGCCGGTACCGCCGTCCTCGCGGCAGGCGGTGGCACCGCAGGAGCGCTCCCCGTCCGGGACCTCCTCGCGCCGTCCTCCGCCGAGGCCGCCCTCGGTCTGATCGGCGTGTACTTCGGCGTCGTGTTGCTGATAGCGGCCTGGGCGCTGCTGGGCCGTCTCCTGCTCGGCGACGAGCCGCCCACACCGCGCGCCCTGCTGGTCACCCTCGCCCTGTGGGCGGCCCCGCTGCTGCTCGCCCCGCCGCTGTTCAGCCGGGACGTGTACAGCTATCTCGCGCAGGGCGCCATGGTGGACGCCCACATCGACGTCTACGCAAACGGGCCGTCCCGGCTCGGCGGCCCGCTCGCCGACGAGGTCGCCCCGCTGTGGCAGCACACGGGAGCCCCGTACGGACCGGTCTTCCTCGCTCTCGCCTCCGGGCTGTCCGCGCTCACCAGGGGTGAACTCCCCGCGGGCCTCTTCGGGATGCGGCTCGTCGCGCTGCTCGGGGTGGCCCTGATGGCGGCCGCGCTGCCCCGGCTCGCCCGGCACAGCGGTGCCGACCCGGCCGCCGCGCTGTGGCTCGGCGCCCTCAACCCGCTGGTGCTGCTGCACCTGGTCGCGGGCGCCCACAACGACGCCGTCATGCTCGGCCTGCTCGGCCTCGGCCTGCTCGCCGCGCTCGGCCGGTGGCCAGTCGTGGGCGCCGTACTCGTCACCCTCGCCGCGCTGGTCAAGGCGCCCGCGGTGCTGGGCCTGGCCGCGGTCGTCGTACTCCAGGTGCGGGCGGGCCGCTCCCCGGCACGGGCCGTTGTGACGACCACGGCGGCGGCCGCGGCCACGACGGTCGCCGCGACCGCCGTCGCCGGTACCGGATACGGCTGGATCGGCGCCCTCAACACGCCCGTCTCCCCGCACAACTGGGCGCTCACCAGCCTCCTCGGCCGCGCCACCCGCGCCCTGCTGGAGTGGCTCGGCAGCGACCTGGCACCCCTGGCCGTCCCGGCCTGGCACGCGCTCGGCATCGCCGCCGCCGTGGTCGCCATAGCGGTCATATGGCTACGGCTCAGGGTGCGCCCGGTGTACGCGCTCGGCCTCAGCCTCGCGGCCGTGGCCGCCTTCGGCCCCGCGATCCGCCCCTGGTACGCCCTGTGGGGCCTGTTCCTCATCGCCGCCGCGGCGCCCAGCGCCTCGGTACGACACCGGGTGGCCGCCGTGACCGGCGTACTGGCGCTCACGACACTGCCCAGCGGGGGTCCGGCGGACGCCGGTCAGTTGGTGCTCGCGGTGTCCGGCGGGGTGCTCGCGGTGGTCGTGCTGTGGCAGGCCCACCAGGCGGAACTCGCGCCGGCCTGGGGGCGTACCGCATGAGACTGCCCGCCACCGACCGTGGACGACTGCTGCTGACGTTGTTCCTCGTGCCCGCCGTGACCGCGTTCACCGCGACCGTGCCGCTGCTGCGTGACTGGTTCGACCTGCGCGTCTACCACGGCACCGTGGACAGCTGGATCCACCACGGCGGACGGATCTACGACTATCTGGTCCCCGGGACGACGTACGGCTTCACCTACCCGCCGTTCGCCGCCGTCGCCATGCTGCCCATGGCCCTGCTGGACCTGCCCGCCGCCATCGCCGTCGCGCTGCTGCTCAACCTCGCCGCGCTGGCCGTGGTCCTGCGCATCCTGGCCGGACGGGGCTGGCGGCGCTACGGCTGGTTCGGCTGCGTCCTCGGCGCCTGCGCGCTCGCCATGTTCGAGCCGCTGCGCGACACCTTCAGCTTCGGCCAGGTGAACGTCCTGCTGCTCGCCCTGGTGCTGACGGACGCCTCGCTGCTGGCCACCGGGCGGGAACGCTGGGTGGGTTACGGGATCGGCCTGGCCGCCGCGATCAAACTCACCCCCGCGATCTTCATCGGACTGCTCCTGCTGGGCCGCCGGTGGCGGGCGGCCGGGGTCGCCACGGCCGTGGCCGTCGGGGCGACGGCCCTGGCGGCCTGGGTGACCCCGGACGCCTCCCGGTTCTACTGGACGCGGGCCCTGTGGGACACCACCCGGATCGGCCGCCTGGACTACGTGTCGAACCAGTCCCTCCAGGGCGTCCTGGCCCGCCTCGGCGAGCCGGACCGGGCACTGTGGGCGGTCGCCGTGCTGCTGGTGCTGTGCGTGTGGGCGTGGCGGGCGAGCAGGGCGATCGCCGCGGGGGAGTGGATCGCGGCGTTCGCCCTGACGGGCCTGACGGCGTGTCTGGTCAGCCCCATCACCTGGGTGCACCACCTGGTGTGGCTGCTGCCGTCGTTCGCCGTGCTGATCCGCGCCGGGCACCCGCGCACCGCGGCCGCCCTGTACGCGGTGCTGTGCACGAGCGTGGTGTGGCTGTGGTTCGACGACTCCTCCGGCGTCGACGGTTTCATCGGCTCCAACACCTACGTCTGGATCACCCTCGGCCTGCTGGTGTGGCTGCCGGTGGGTCAACTCCCCACCGGGCGCCTTCTTCTGGGACGTAGCGTGACAGCGACGGCACCCGCACCGAGCCCGGCGGCACCGGCCACCATCCCGGCCTCGGCCCAGCCCGGGCCCGCGTCCACCGGCGCCGCGACGGCTGCCGCGGACACCGGCTCGGGCCCCTGCCGCGGCTTGGCCCGCAGGGCGTCCAGCGAGCCCACGGGATCGACCCGTCCCGCCGCGGCGAAGCCCCAGTCCAACAGCTGCCGAGCCTCCTCGTAGACGGCGCGGCTGCCGCCGTACTGGGGTTTCATCACCGTGACGAGGAGGGTCCTGCCGCCCTTGCGGGCGGCGGACACGAGCGTGTGTCCGGCGTTGCTGGTGTAGCCGTTCTTGACGCCGATCAGGCCGGGGTAGGGGGCGACCCCGTCGGCGCCGGTCAGCAGCCGGTTGGTGTTGCGGATGGGGTACGACCATCCGCCGCGGCCCGGGAACCTGGCCTCGACGGTGGCGCAGTACCGTGCGAACTCCTTGTTGCGCAGCCCCGCCCGGCCGAACACCGCCAGGTCGTACGCCGAGGACACCTGGCCCGGTGTGTCGTAGCCGTCCGGCGACAGCACCCGGGTGTCGAGGGCGCCGAGCGCACGGGCCTTGGCCTGCATCCGGCCGGCCGTGGCACGCCAGCCGCCGTTCAGCCGGGCCAGGACGTGCACGGCGTCGTTGCCCGAGTTGAGGAACACGCCGTTCCACAGATCGGCGACCCGGTACGTACGCCCCTCGGCGACCCCGACCAAGCTGCTGCCCGGACCGATGTCCGACAGATCCTCCTCGTCGACCGTGTGCCGGATCCCGCCGGGCAGGGCGGGCAGCACGGTGAGGGCGAAGAGTGTCTTGAGGGTGCTGGCGGGCGGCAGTTTGCGGTGCGCGTCGTGCGCGGCGAGCACCTCGCCCGTACCGGCGTCGGCGACCACCCACGACAGCGCGGAGACCCGTGGCACCTTGGGCGCCCCCGCGCGCAACCGCACATGCGTACCGGAGCGACGCAGCAACGACGCCTCCGGAACCGCCGCCACCCGCGCCCGCTCCGTCCCACCGGGGCCTGTGTCACCCGGGTCGGCCACCGCGGCGGGCGCGAGCCCCAACAGGCCCGTCACACAGAGCGCGCAGGCCGAGACGGTCACCCGGGAAGAGAATCCGATCTTCATATGATCAACGTAGGAAGAGCTTGCCGACACACCGCGCTGCCCGGACGGAGCGTCGCCCGCGAGCACCCGGATGCCGCAGTGCGCTCAGGCGCGGCCGGGGCCGTCGTCCTGCGGCAGCGTCGGCTGTACCCGCCGCAGGAACGTCGCGTTGTCCGGCGTCGCGCGCATCCGCTCCAGCAGGGTCTCCAGACCGTCCTTGTTCTGCAGGACCCGACGCAACCCCCGCACGGCGGTCAACTCGGCCGCGTTCAGGAGCAGTTCTTCGCGGCGAGTGCCGGAGGGGTTGATGTCGACGGCCGGGAAGACCCGGCGGAAGGCCAGGTCGCGGCTCAGGCGGAGCTCCATGTTGCCGGTGCTCTTGAGCTCCTCGAAGTAGAAGTCGTCGGCGCGGGAGCCGGTGTCCACCAGTGCGGTGGCGAGGATCGTCAGCGAGCCGCCCTCCTCGGCCGCGCGTGCGGCGCCGAAGAAGCGCTTGGGGCCGATGAGCGCGGAGGCGTCCACACCGCCGCTGAGGGTGCGGCCACCGGCGGCGGCCGCGTTGTTGTGCGCCCGGCACAGGCGGGTCAGGGAGTCGAGCAGGATCACGACGTCCTCGCCCGCCTCGACGAGCCGCTTGGCCCGTTCGATGACGAGCTCGGCGAGCGCGATGTGCTGCTTGGGCGCCCGGTCGAACGTCGAGGCGTACACCTCGCCGCGTACGGAGCGCCGCATGTCGGTGACTTCCTCGGGGCGTTCGTCGAGCAGCACCACCATCAGGCGGGCCTCGGGGTGGTTGCCGGCGACGGCGGCGGCGATCTGCTGGAGCAGGACGGTCTTGCCGGTCTTGGGCGGGGCCACGATCAGCCCGCGCTGGCCCTTGCCGACGGGTGCGATCAGGTCGGCGACGCGTCCGGTCAGCCCGGCCGCCGGGTGTTCGAGACGGAGCCGCTCGCTGGGGTGCAGCGGCGTCAGGTCACCGAAGCGGCGGCGGTTCCTGTCGGGAGCCCGGCCGCCCACGCGGGCAACCTCGGTGAGGTCCCGCCGGCCGCCGCGTACGCCCTCGACGAGGTCGCCCTTGCGCAGGCCGTGGCGGCGGATCAGGGCGGGGGACACCTGGAGGTCGGAGGACGACGGCAGCAGGCTGTCGCCGCGCAGGCAGCCCTTCCCGTTCACGTCGATGTCGAGCACACCGGTGACGGTCTGGGACGTGGACTTCTGTGCTGGGGGTTCGAGTGTGGTGGTCATGGGAGTGGGTCCTTTCACGGACGGATGGCATGGGACATGCGGAAGGGAGGGGAAGCCGCGGAAATCGAGGCGGACAGAGCGCCTTCGAGCGGCGGGGAACACCACCTCGGGTACGGCGAAACCGCTGGTCACAAGGTGATGAGGAAGCCGGTGAGGACCGGCTGGCTGAAGGAGAACTGGCACCGGCGCCCAGAACCGGGCGTACACAAGTGCTGACGGGACGGTACCACGCGGGTTCAGCGTGTGGCGAGGATTCCGTACAGGAGCGGAATGCGCGGCTCGGTCAACCGCCACCAGCCGGACGGCGTGCGGACCATCTGCGGCCAGCGCGGCCACGGCAGCTCATCGCTCTCGCGCAGCCGCCGGATGCTCAGTCCGGCCCGCGTCAACGCGGTGACGACCTCTCCTATTCCGTGCATCCACTCAAAGCTGTCCGTGGCCCCCTCGACGGCGGGGCCGTCCGTGTAGGTGTGCGTCGCGTCCCGGTGCACGGCAGCGCCGCCGCCCAGGTAGTCGTGCCGGAGCAGCAACTCGGGCCCCTCACCCGGGGCGGGCTTGGGGCCGAGGCAGTTGAGCAGCGGATGGAACTCGACGAGGTAGAACAGGCCGCCGGGGCGCAGCAGTTCGGCCACGACACCCGCCCACCGGTCCAGGTCGGGCAGGTAACACAGGGCGCCCTTGCCGGTGTACACGACGTCGAACCGCTCCCGGCCGAGCGCCTCCACGGCGTCGTACACATTCGCCTGTACGTAGCTGATGTCGGCGCCCGCCTCGGCGGCGAGGTCGCGGGCCGCGGCGACGGAGGCGGCGGAGAAGTCGAGGCCGACCGCCCGGGCCCCGCGCCGGGCGAGGGCGATCGTCTCGGTGCCGAGATGGCACTGGAGGTGGAGCACCTCACGGCCGGCCAGGTCGCCGAGGTCCGTCCACTCGAAGGAGGCGAACCAGCGGGCGGGGTCGAGGTCCTGGTCGAGTCCGTAGAAGCGGCTGGCGAGGTGGACGGGGGTGCGGGCGTCCCAGTTCGCCTGGTTGGCCCGCATCAGCCGTGCGTGCTCGTCGGTGCTCATGAGGACATCCAACCGCGAACGGACGCGGACCGGCGGGGACTCAGGCGGATCGCGCCTCCGCCTCCTTGGCGATCTGCTCGAACTGCGCGCCCATCGCGGCGGCCAGCGCCTGCGCCGCGGACAGCGGCCGGACCATCACCGTGAACTCGTCGATCAGACCGTCCTCGTTGAGGTGCAGGAAGTCGCAGCCCTGGATCTCGCGGTCGCCCACCCGCGCGGTGAAGACCAGCGCGTGGTCCCGGCCGTTCACGTCGTTGATCTCCCGGACGTAGCGGAAGTCCTCGAAGACCCGCGCCACCCCGCGCAGGATCGCCGCCGTGATCGCCTTGCCGGGGTACGGCTTGAACACCACCGGGCTGGTGAAGACGACATCCTCCGCCAGCAGAGCCTCGGCGGCCTCGAGGTCCCATGCCTCGATCGCCTCGCGGAACGCCTGCATCGCAGCTCCATAGTCAATTTGTTGAGTAGGTGCGGAAGAGATTAGTCACCTCCTGCTAGCGTGTCCATATGTCGCTGAAGTACGCCGTCCTGGCCGCCCTCCTGGAGGGGGAGGCGTCGGGATACGAGCTGTCCAAGGTGTTCGACGTGTCGTTCGCGAACTTCTGGGCCTCGACGCCGCAGCAGCTCTACCGGGAGCTGGAGCGTCTGACGCAGGACGGTCTGATCGAGGCCCGGCTGGTGCAGCAGGAACGCCGGCCCAACAAGCGGATGTTCACGCTGACCGAGGCGGGCCGGGAGGAACTGGGCTCCTTCGCCGCCGAGCCGGTGCGCCGTCCGGCGGCGATGCGCGACGAACTGATGATCAAGATCCAGGCCATGGACGACTCGGACCCCGGCCCGACGATCGCGCTGATCGAGGAGCGGCTGTCCTGGGCGCTCGGCAAGCTCGCCCGCTACGAGCGGGTCCGCGACCGGCTCCTGGCCGGACGCACGGAGGAGGACTACCTGCGCGAGGCGGACCGGGTCGGCCCGTACCTCACGCTCCTGGCCGGCATCGCCTACGAGGAGGAGAACCGGCGCTGGTGCGAACGCGTTCTCACGGTCCTCAGGCAGCGAGCTCCCCTAAGCTGACGCCGATGTTCAGCCCCGAAGGCCCCACCCTGCGCGAACTCGCCGTCCAGGCGCTCTCGTCCGTCGAGCGCGGCTACGACCTGCTCGCGCCGAAGTTCGACCACACCCCCTTCCGCACCCCGGACTCGGTGCTCGACGCCGTCGCCGAGGCGCTGGAGCGCATGGGGCCTTTCGACGCGGGGCTCGACCTGTGCTGCGGCACGGGCGCCGGGATCGAGGTGCTCACGCGCGTGTGCCGACACCGGGTTACCGGGGTCGACTTCAGCGCGGGCATGCTGGCGGTCGCGCGCGAGCGCACACGATCGGCCGAGCCGCCGGTGACGTACGTCCGCGCCGACGCCCGCGCTCTCCCCTTCACGCCTGCCTTCGACCTCGCGGTGAGCTTCGGGGCGTTCGGGCACTTCCTGCCGCGCGAACTGCCGGGGCTGTTCGCCCAGGTGCACTCCGTCCTGCGGCCCGGCGGGGCGTTCGTCTTCCCGGTCGTCGCCCCGCCGCGGCCGGGATCGTGGGCGTACTGGATGCTGCTGGGCTTCGACGCGGTGATGCGGGTGCGCAACGCCGTGTGGCGCCCGCCGTTCGTCATGTACTACCGGGCGTTCCGGCTGGGTGAGGTGTGCCCGGAGCTGGAGCGCGCCGGATTCTCCGTGGCGCTGGAGCCCCTTCCCGACTTCGGGCGACGGCGTGACGGGAGTCCACGGGTCCGGATGGTCGTCGCGCGGCGGGCCTGACGAGTGATCAGGAGCCGGCCGGTGCCGCCCACTCGACGAACTGGACGATCAAGCCGTTGGGGTCGGTGATCTGGAAGACACGCTCGCCCCAGGGCTCCTCGCGCAGCGGCATGGTGATCTCCACGCCGGCGTCCTGCAGGCGCTTCTCCTCGTCCTGGATCCCGGTGGTGGTGAAGGCGAGGATCAGCCCGGAGGCACGCTGGTCGCGCTGGTCGGGCGGCAGTATCTCGGTGCCGCGGGCGAGCAGGACGAGGTCAACGGCCGCGTCCTGACGGGTCAGCGAGGCAAAGCCGTCGGCGGCGGCCTGTTCGGTGTAGCCGAGGTGGGTGGTGAAGAACTCCTGCGAGGCGGCGATGTCGCGCGACCTGCACGACCTGCGCGAGGCGGCCCTGGCCGACGCGCTGGCCGAGGCCACCGGCGCGACCCGCGACGACATCACCCCCCGCGCGGCCGCCGCCCTGCTCGGCGCCGTGCACCGCATCCTGTTCCAGCGCATCCAGGACCTCACCCTCGCCGGTCAGGGCGACGACCGGATCTCCGCAGCTGTCATCGCAGAGGCAGAGAGGGCCTTCGGTCTGCTGGAGCCCTCACTTGGCGACTACGCGGCGGCGTGATCCGGGCGCCGTCAGACGGCCGCCGGAAGGGTGAACTCGTAGACCAGCGCGTCCTGTCGGGCATCCACCACGAGCTCGGTGATCTCCAACGGGCGGGCGTACTGGTCGTGCACGCGTCGCGTGACCCGTACCGACGGCGCGCCCGCGAGCGGCGTGATGGAGTCCCGGTGATGCAGGGTCAGGCCCGCCTTGCGCATCCAGTCGTAGGCGCGGCGGAGTTGGGCCGAGGTGGAGCCGTCGGCGCGGTCCCGGTAGCGGGCCAGTTCCTCGACCTCGGCCAGCGCCACGGCGGAGAACGACGTCACCGCCGTCCGTCGGCCGCGTCCGTCGGCGCCGGCGGACTCGTAGCGGTGCACGAGGGTTCGGCGGTGCGGGGCCAGGCCCAGGGCCTCGGCGTGGCCCGGCGGGGGAGTCTCCCAGGTCACCGTCGCGCGGTCGACGGCGCCCGGATCGGCCGCCCGGGCGCCGACCGGGAAGGTGAGCGCCGCGGGGTTCTCGACCGGCAGCCCCGCCAGCGTGGCGTGGCTGCCGCGCCGGTCGGTGGCGACCAGGCCGTCGTGCCGCAGTACCTCCAGCGCCTGCCGTACGGTCTCCCTGCTGACCCCGAAGTGCCGCGCCAAGTGCCGCTCGCCCGGCAGCCGTTCGCCGGGCGGGATGGTGCCGTCGCGCAGCTCGTCCAGGAGCTGCGTGGCGATGCGCCAGTAAAGCGGGTGGTCGTGCGGGGTGGTGCGGGCCATGCCGCGCCCTCCTGTTGGTGACGTGCCGTAGCCGTGCGGGCTCATTGCGCCACCAGATCTAGCATTGGTCTAAACCAGCAGGGAAGGGTGTACGGCTGGTTCGGCCGAAACCAGCCCGCGCCGTGTGCAGTTGAAGAACGCCGTCGGCTGCCAGTGGCCCGCAGCCTTTCCTCAGACGTACGAGCGCAGCCACCGCAGCTTCGCCGCGTCGTGGTACGGCCCGCCGCCCTCGTGGTCGTTGAACTCGTACACCTCGATCGTCTTGTCGTCGTGCGCCCAGGAGTTGAAGGCCGCGAAGACCGTCGAGGGCGGGCAGGTCTGGTCCTCCAGGGCGGCCGAGAACAGGGCCGGGGCCCGGCCGCGGGCCGCGAAGTGGACGCCGTCGAAGTAGGAGAGGGTGCGCAGCACGTCCTCGCTGCGGCCGCGGTGCGTCTTGAGGTAGAGGGCGACCTCGCGGTACGGGTGACGGTCCGTCATCGTCACCGCACGCGGGTAGTCGCACAGGAACGGCACGTCCGGGGCGACCGCCGTCAGATCCGGCACCAGCCCGCCCACCGCGATCGTGATCCCGCCACCCTGGCTGCTGCCGATCGCCACCGTCCGCGAGGCGTCGGTCAACGGATGCGAACGGGCCGCCTCCACCGCCCGCACGGCGTCCGTGAACACCCGCCGGTAGTAGTAGTTCTCGGGCGCGTCGATCCCGCGCGTCATGAAGCCGGGGAACGCGGGTGCTCCGCCCACCGGGTCCGCGGTGCCGCCGCCCCCGCCCCAGGCGCTGCCCTGGCCGCGGGTGTCCATCACGAAGTGCGCCCGGCCCGTGGACGCCCACAGCAGATGCTCGTGCGGCAGCCCGCGCCCGCCGCCGTACCCGATGAACTCCACCACCAGCGGCACCGGTTCCTCGGCCGTCGCGGGCAGCGTCAGCCAGCCCTTCACCGGGTGGCCGCCGAACCCGGCGAACGTCACGTCGTACACCGTCACCGTGGACAGTCCCGTGTCGACCGGCTCGAAGCGGGCGTCCAGATCGTGCTCGCGGGCCTCCAGGAGCGTCTTGGACCAGAAGGAGTCGAAGTCCTCGGGCGCGACGGAGTCGCTGCGGTACTCGCGCAGTTCGTCGAGCGGAAGGTCGAACAGGGCCATGGATGACCGCCTTTGTGAGGAGGGCGTGCGGATGATCACACGGTACGACAGTGATCGGATCTTTCGCCAGGTCATTGCCCCGGCCCAGGCCCTACGATGACGCCATGACGTCTGCCGCCCACGGCCCGGTCGGGACCGCGGAATTGCTGGTCAGGGATGCCGAACTGCTGGTCGTGGACGACGGGCGGGAGATCGCGGGCGGCTGGGTGGCCGTCTCCGGTGGTCGGGTCACCGCCGTCGGCCCGGCGGGCGGTGAACCCGAAGCCCAGCGCACCGTCTCCGCCGCCGGACGGCTCGTCACCCCGGGCCTGGTGAACACACATCACCACATCTACCAGAACCTCACCCGCTCCTACGGGCCCGCGGTCAACGGCTCCCTCTTCGACTGGCTGACCACGCTCTACCCGCTCTGGGCCGGGCTCGACGAGGAAGCGGTCTACGTCTCGGCGTACGTCGGCATGGCCGAGCTGCTGATGGGCGGCTGCACGACGTCGTCGGACCATCTCTACGTCCATCCCCAGCCGCTCCTCGTCGACGCCGAGATCCGCGCCGCCCGAGACATCGGCTTCCGCTTCCACGCCACCCGCGGCTCGATGACCCGCTCCGTCGAGGACGGCGGACTGCCGCCGAGGAGCGTCACCCAGACCGAGGACGAGGTGCTCGCCGACAGCGAGCGGCTGATCAGGGCCCACCACGACCCCGAACCTGGCGCCCTCGTCCGGGTCGCGCTCGCCCCCTGTTCACCGTTCTCGGTGACCCGCGAGCTGATGATCGCCACCGCGGAACTCGCCGAGCGCCATGACGTACGGCTGCACACCCACCTCGCCGAGGACCGTGACGAGGACACGTACTGCCGGGAGACCTACGGCTGCCGGCCCGTGGAGTACTTCGAGGACACGGGCTGGATGACCGACCGCAGCTGGGTCGCGCACTGCATCCACCCGAACGACGCCGAGCTGCGCCGCCTGGCCGCGGCGGGCGTCGGCGTGGCGCACTGTCCGAGCTCCAACATGCTGATCGGCGGCGGCACCGCGCGCGTGCGCGAGATGCGCGAGCTGGGCCTGCCCGTCGGCCTCGGCTGCGACGGCTCCGCCTCCACCGACCACGCCTCGCTGTGGCTGGAGACCCGCGGGGCGCTGCTGCTCGGCCGCTACCGGGGCGGGCCGGGCGCCATGACCGCACGCGACGCCCTCGACATCGCCACCCGAGGCTCGGCCCGCTGCCTGGGCCGCGCCGACGAACTCGGCCACCTGCGCCCCGGCGCCTGCGCCGACCTGGTCGTCTGGGACCTCCACGAGGTCGCCCTCGCGGGCGCGCTGACCGATCCGGTGGAGGCGTGGCTGCGGTGTGGGCCCGCCCGCGCGTGGATGACGGTGGTCGGGGGGCGGGTGCTGGTGGAGCGGGGCGAGCCGGTGTTGCCGGGGCTTGCGGAGGCGCTGCGGCATCACGGGCGGATCGCGCGGCGGCTGCAGGACGTCGGCTGAATCAGGCCTGCCGTCGGCTCCACTGAGGCTCGGTGCGCGCCCACTCCCGCTCCCACTCGGCGAGCCGGTGAGCGGTGGCGATATGCCGGACCAGGGCGTGGCCGAGGAGGATCAGGCCCGCCGCGCCGGCCGTCGCGCAGGCGCCGATCGTCACGGTGTGCTGCCAGATCGTGGCCTCGCTGGGCGGCGGGGACACGATGCGGCCGGCGGAGTCGAGCCATACGTCGACCCGGTCACCGCGCTGGGTGCGGGCCGGGACCGGGGCCGTGCCGGTGCGTGGGCTGCCGTCCGGGTCAGTCCAGCGCACGGTCGCGCGCTGATTGCGCTCGACGCCCTGCACCGGGGGCGGTGCGGTCCGGCCCCAGCCGGTGACCTCCGCGCGCACCCGGTGGCGGTCGGCGCGCTGGGCCGCCGCAGTGGCCCGGGCGTCCTCATGGGCCCACCAGCCCGCCGCCGCACCGGCCAGCGGCGCGGCCAGCAACAGCAGGACGGCCACCACCAGTACCGTCCAGGCCTCCACGACGTCCGACCGGCGCCGTAGCGGATTGTTCCGCCGGCGCCAGCCGGGTATTCGGGTCCTCACGCCCGCCGGGTACCCGCTGACGCCGTCGGAAGTCAGCCGAAGCGCTCGATGCGGATCCGGTCCACCGGCTGCCCGGCCTCGACGAGCAGTCGCGAGGCGTGCTCGGCGAACCCGTTGGAGCCGCACACGTAGGCCTCCCACCCACCGGTCGGCTGCTCGGCCAGGAGCGGAGCCACATGTGCGGCCGACACACGTCCCACCGGAACGCCCTCCGGGGCGCTGCGCGTGAACACGGGCGTCGTCTCCGGGCCGTACTCCCGCGCGTAGATCAGTTCCCGGGGGCTGCGCGCCGAGACCAGCAACCGCAGCGGTACGTCGAGGCCGCGCGCCCGGTGGTGGCGGACCATCGACATCAGCGGTACGACCCCGGATCCGGCGCCGATCAGGAGGGCGGGCCGGTCTCCCGGCCAGGCGAAGAAGCCGCTCAGCGGCCCGCGTACCTCCACCCGGTCGCCTGGCCGGGCCACGGTGTGGAACCACCCGGAGACCTCGCCGCCCTCGACATGGTCCAGGGTCAGCTCGATGTGCCCCGAGTCGTCGGGGGCGGACGCGATCGAGTAGTGGCGCTGGGCCGCGTAGCCGTCCCCGGCGGTCAGCCGCAGCATCAGGTGCTGGCCCGGCAGATGCCCCGCCCAGGCGGGCACCGCGAGCCGGACGGTGGCCGCGTGCGGCGTCTCGCGCCGGATCTCGGTGAGGGTGGCGGCCTGCCACATCGTCGCGGTCCGGTTGTTCACCGCGATACGTCCGGGCACGGCGAAGCGGGTCGGGGGAGTGAACGTCTCAGTCACCGGCATACCGCTGCTCCTCCCAGGGGTTGCCGCGCTCGTGGTAGCCGTTCTGCTCCCAGAAACCCGGCTCGTCGTGGTCGAGGAGCCGGATGCCCGCGATCCACTTGGCGCTCTTCCAGAAGTACAGATGCGGCACCAGCAGCCGCGCCGGGCCACCGTGCTCGGGGGCGAGCGGCTGCCCGTCGTACTCCCAGGCGATCCAGGCCCGCCCGCCGGTGAGGTCCGCGAGCGGGAGGTTCGTGGTGTACCCGGTGTGGGAATAGGCCACGGCGTGAGTGGCGGAGTCATGGGGCCGGACCACATCAAGGAAGGCGTCCAGCGATACGCCCCCGAACCGCACCCCGAACTTCGACCAGCTCGTCACGCAGTGGATGTCACCCTCGTACCGCGACGGGGGCAGCGCGTGCGCCTCGTCCCAGGTCCAGGTGCGGGGCTCCTCGACGAGGCCGTCGACGCGGAACGTCCACTCCCCGGGCGTGAGGTCCGGAGTGACCTCGGCGGACAGGACGGGCCAGTCGTCGCCCGCGTCGTACTGGCCCGGTGGCAGGCCGGGGTTCTGGACGCGTGGGCGTCCGGTGAAGCCTCGGGTGACGTTCATTGCGGGTGGTGCCTCCAGACCGCCGTGCGCGACGGCCGTGATCAGTACGTTGCACATTCAACCGTACTGGCCGGCATGTGCGGGAATAGCCGTCGGTCGATCTTGCTTGGCTTCTGTGTCGGTGGAGAAGAGAGAGGGAGCAGATGTCCAAGGCGTACGACCGGGTCCTCGACAATCCGGCCCTGGCCGCGCTGACCGGCCCACACGCCCGCTTCGCCGAGCGCCGCGGACGGGTGCTGCGCTACCCCGTCGAGGTGTCGCCCTGGGTGGCCCTGCCCGACGAGCCGGAGGCCGCCGACTGGGCGGACGTCGCCGCTCTCGCCGGCCCCGGCAACGAAGCCCTGCTGATCGGCTTCCGGGGCCCGACGCCCCAGGGCTGGGAGACCGTCTTCCGCGCCGAGGGTGTGCAGCTCGTCGGCGAGGACGTGGCCGGCGCACCGGACCCGGAGGCGGTCCGCCTCGGCCCGGACGACATACCCGAGATGCTCGACCTGGTCGCCCGCACCCGACCGGGACCGTTCCTGGCCCGCACCCTCGAACTCGGCACCTACCTGGGCATACGCCGTGACGGTGCCCTCGTCGCCATGGCGGGGGAGCGGCTGCGCCCGCCGGGCTGGACGGAGATCAGCGCGGTCTGCACCGACCCCGCCGTGCGCGGCCAGGGCCTGGCCGGACGGCTGGTGCTCGCCGTCGCCCACGGCATCCAGCAGCGCGGCGAGCGGCCCTTCCTGCACACGGGCGCCACCAACACGGGCGCGATCCGGCTGTACGAGTCCCTCGGCTTCCGCGAGCGCCGCACCACCGTCTTCCTCGGCACCCGGATCCCGGACGACCTTCTGGAGCCGGCCGCCTAACCGGCGTTGTAGCGCACCAGATACCCGGCGAACCGCTCCAGATCCTCCTGCGACCAGTCGGCCAGCCGCTCCCGTACGACCTCCCGCCGCCGCTCGGTGACGTGGGCGAGCAGCCGCCGCCCGGCGTCCGTCAGGTGCAGCACCTGCACCCGGTGGTCATCCGGGTCGAGGCTCCGCCCGATCAGCTCGTCGCGCTCCAGGACGGCCACCTGGCGGCTCACGGTGGACTTGTCCAGGGCGTAGTGGGCCGCGAGATCGGTGGCCCGGCAGCCCCCGCTCTCCTCCAGATGCCCGAGCAGGGTGTACGACACCAGCGACAGCTCCGGGTGCATCCGCCCCGCCGAGGCACGGGCCCGGCGGGCGAAGGCCGTCATCTCGCGCTGGATGGTCTCCACGGCTGGGTCCGAAACGCCCCTCGCACTCATGGTTGCAGAGTACAACTCGGCAGACATCGGCAGTGATCACTGGGTAGGCTGACGGCCGTCCGCGGATCGTCCCGGACGTGCCGAACCGAGGAGGCGAGACCCATTACCGCTGTGCCAGGTCGGGTGCTCTCCTCGCGTGTCGGCGCGGTCGCCGGTCGTCGGTGACCGCGGGAGCGCCCTTCGGATCCCGAAAGGCCCCCTTTGTCTTCCCTCTCCTTCTCATCTGACGGCGTCGTCGCGGCGCTGCGTGCCGCGGGCTGTGTCTTCGCCGAGGACGAGGCGCGGTTGCTGCTGACCGCCGCCGCTTCCCCGGCCGAGCTCGCCGCCATGGTGGACCGGCGCGCGGCCGGTCACCCCCTTGAACTCGTGCTCGGCTGGGCCGAGTTCCACGGACTGCACATCATCGTCGAACCCGGCGTCTTCGTGCCCCGGCGCCGTACCGAGTTCCTGGTCGAGCAGGCCCTCGCCCAAGTCCCGGACGCCTCCGTGGTGGTGGACCTGTGCTGCGGCTCGGGAGCCGTCGGCGCGGCCCTGGCATCGGCGCTGGGCACGGTCGAACTGCACGCCGCCGACATCGACCCGGCCGCGGTGCGCTGCGCCCGCCGTAACGTCGCCGCGTACGGCGGCCAGGTCCACGCCGGTGACCTGTTCCGGGCGCTGCCCGCGGCCCTGCGCGGCCGTATCGACATCCTCGCCGCGAACGTCCCCTACGTGCCCACCGACGAGGTCCCCCTCCTGCCCGCCGAGGCCCGCGACCACGAACCGCTGACCGCCCTCGACGGCGGCACGGACGGCCTGGACCTGCTGCGCCGGGTCGCGCGCGAGGCGGCGCGATGGCTGGCGCCCGGCGGATGCCTGCTCGTCGAGACGAGCGAGCGCCAGACAGCGGCCGCCGCCGCGGCCTTCACCCGGGGCGGGCTGACGCCCCGTCTGGCCAAGTGCGAGGAGCGGTACGCCCACGTGGTGGTGGGCACGGTGCCGTAGCGTCAGGCGGCCGCGTCGTTCCAGGGCGGGGCGGGCTTCGGGCCGTCCTCGTCGTCGTGCCAGGGCAGCTTGTCGCGCCGGTCGCCGGGGTCGCGTTTCTCCCACGTGCCCGCGAGGACATGGTCGGCCGTGCGCTCGCCGTCGTCGGACCGGGTGCCGGCCGGATACACATCGTCCCCGTCCTTCCGGCCGCCGGAGTCGCCCTCCTTGTGGACCGTGGCGTCCGAGTCGACCGTCCAGGTCCACTCGGCGCCGTCCTCGCTGCGGACGGTGACCCGCTCGCCGTCCACCCCCTCGACGGTGCCGCGCTGCCAGACGCGCACGATCCAAGCGTCGCTGTCGCCCTCCTTGACGGTGGCCTCACCAGTGACGGCGCCACCGCCCATGCCGAACAACGGGCCACGGTGGTGCCGTTCACCGGGACGGCCCGGTGCGTCCGACGACGCCGACGCGGAGGGCGTCGTAGAGCCGTCTCCGTTGCCCGAGGCGGCGGCGTAGGCGACGGTGCCGCCGAGGGCGAGGACGGCGATCGTGGTCGCCGCGGTGAGGGTGCGCACGCGGGCGGACCGCCGTCGCCACAGGCCGCGCGGGCGGTCCGGTTCCGGCCCGTTGGTGAGGACCTCAGGTGTGTCCGGCACATGTGTTCATGGCTCGCTCCCTCGGCCACGGCGGCCCGGCCGTCCGGTGCCACGCCTCGCTGTGATTCTGGGCTGGGGGCGGTAAGAAGCCGGTAACGGAGTGAAGCTAATCAGGCGTCACGGCACGGGCGATGAGCAGAGCGACGTCGTCGGAGTTGTCCGGCTGGTGCAGCGTGCGCAGCAGGAGGTCGCAGACCTCCTCCAGAGGGCGGTCGGGTCCGTCGAGGAGGTGGAGGAGGGCGTCGAGGCGTTCGTCGAGGGGGTGTTGGCGGGTTTCGACGAGGCCGTCGGTGTAGAACACCAGCCGGTCTCCCGGCTCCAGCGCCACGGTGGTCGTCGAGAATTCCACTCCGCCCACGCCGAGCGGTGCCCCGGTGGGGAGTTCGAGGAGCTCGGGGGCGTGTCCGTCGCGGACGCGGACCGGCGGGAGGTGCCCGGCGTTGGCGATCCTGCACTGCCGCAGATGCGGGTCGTGGACGGCGTACACACAGGTGGCGATGGAGTGGTCCAGGCCCTCGGTGGTCCTGTCCAGGTGCTCCAGCAGCCGGGCCGGATCGAGGTCGAGGGAGGCCAGGGTGTTGCTCGCGGTGCGCAGCCGGCCCATGGTCGCGGCGGCGTTGACCCCGCTGCCCATGACGTCGCCGACGACCAGCGCGGTCTTGCCGCCGTCCAGGGGGATCACGTCGAACCAGTCGCCGCCGACCTCCGCTGTCGCGCCCGCGGGCTGGTAGCGGGAGGCGACCTCCAGGCCGCCCGTCATCGGCGGATGGCTGGGCAGCAGACTGCGCTGGAGGGTCAGGGCGGTGTCGCGGGCGTTCTGGTACCAGCGGGCGTTGTCGATCTGCACCGCCGCGCGGGCCGCCAACTCCCTTGCCAGCAGCAGGTCGTCGTCGCCGAAGGGCAGGGGGTTGTCGATCCGCTTCAGGTCGAGGGCGCCCAGCACCTCGCCGCGCGCGATGAGCGGCACGGCCAGATACGAGTGCACCCCCGCGCGGGCCAGCCGCTCGGCCGCCTCGGGGGAGCGGGCGATCCGGGGCAGGTCCGCGGGCTCGACCTCGGGCACCATCACCGCCTCGCCGGTGCGCACGCACTGGGTGACCAGCCGGTCGGGCGCGTACCGGGCGATCTGCCCGGGTGGATCGGCGGCGTCGAGGGCCTCCGACGGCCGCGCCGCCTGGACCGCGAGGGCGCGGATCACGGCGGACTCCGCCGGACCGAGGCTGCTGCGTCTGCCTTCCACCACCGCGTCCAGCAGATCGACGGCGGCGATGTCGGCGAGCTCCGGGACGGCGACGTCGGCGAGTTCATGCGCCGTACGGTCCAGTTCGAGGGTCGTGCCGATACGGGTGGAGGCGTCGGCGATGACGGCGAGGCGCCGGCGCGCGGCCTCGGCCTCGACCTGGGCCCGGTGCTGCTCGGTGACGTCCACGACCGAGCAGGCCACCCCCAGTACGGTCCCCAGGGCGTCCTCCAGCCGGTACATGGACACCGACCAGGCATGGTCCTCGTCCGGATCGGCCGGGGTGCGTCCCACGGTGGACTGGTCGACCAGCGGCACCCCGGACTCCAGCACTCGCCGCACCGCGGACTCCAGCGCGGAAGCGTCGACGTCCGGCAGGATCTCGGGGATGGTACGGCCCAGATGCTCCGAGGCGGGTACGCCGTTGATCCGCTCCAGCGCCGGGTTGACGGAGACGTACCGCAGACCGGTGTCCAGGACGCCCAGCCCGATCGGTGACTGCGACACCATTCGTGTGGAGAGCGCGACGTCCCGCTCCAGCCGGCGCACCGTCGACTGGTCGGCGGCCAGACCGAGCGCGTAGACATCGCCCCGGTCGTCCAGCAGTCGCTGGTTGCGGAACTCCACCAGCCGGGTGCTGCCGTCCTTGTGCCGGATGGGAAAGGCCCCGGCCCAGCTCTCCCCGGTCTCCATGACATCGGCGAACAGCTTGACCACCAGGTCGAAGTGCTGTTCGTGGATCATCAGCTTGACGGCGGACCGGCCCAGCGCCTCCCGCGCGGGGTAGCCGAAGAGCTCTTCGGCCTGGGGGCTCCACAGCACGATCCTGCCCTCGGTGTCCAGGACGACGGAGGCCACGCCCAGCACATCGAGCAGCCCGCTGGGGCGCACGGGCCCGCGCACCGGCTCGCCGCGCGGCGCGGAGCCCGGTGCTGGCTCCTGGCCCGGCGCGGATACGGACGGCGGCTCGTGGCCCGGCGCGGATACGGACGGCGGCTCGTGGTCCGGCGCGGATACGGACGGCGGCTCGTGGTCCGGCGCGGATACGGACGGCGGCTCGTGGTCCGGCGCGGATACCGGCGCCGGCTCCTGGCCCGGCGCGGACACCGGCGCCGGCGCGTCACCCGGCGGCGCCGCGGGCGTCGGCGCCTCACCGGGCGCGGAAGGGCGCACCGGCTCGTGACCCGGCACCGGCTCGTCGCCCCGGGCCACGGGAGATCCGGCTGCAGTCATCCCACGCACCGCCTTCGCCCTTTTCGCGCGGCACGCCGTCCCCCGTGCCGACTCCCCTTGTTCTACCGCGCTCAACCGTCTCCGCGACCTCTCGCGTCGCTCACCTCCACCATCCCTCAACACAAGGGCGGGCGTGCGGGGAAGCGCAACGAAGACGACCACTGTCGTTTCTCTGTTGGTCTGTACATGACCATCGCGTCACGCCAGACTGTCCGCCGAGCACCCGCACCCCACCCCCCACTGAGGAGTCGGCCCATGCCCCTGCGTGCCCGGCAACGTTGTCATGCCCTCCTGACCGGCCTCGTCGCCCTCGCCAGTGCCGCCGTCCTGTCCACCGCCCCGCCCGCCTTCGCCGCCGACACCTGGACCGAGGCCGGCTCCGACCGCGCCGACCCGCTGACCGAGAGCCAGGGCCTGACCTCGGTGGAGGTTCCGGCGAACAGCCCCAACCGCTACACCGGCATCGGCACCATCCCGGCGAGCGTGAGCAGCCGGGGCTGGAACCACGTCGGCGACCCGGACGCCTCCTACGACGGCTACTACATCGAGCCCTACCAGGCCGACTCCGGCACCGCGAAGATGTTCCGCGTGCAGGCGCCGGGCGGTGCCTGGTCGGAGTACGTGCACACGCTCAGCAGCGGCGAGGCGCTCAACAACTCCTGGGTCGCCGTCGCGCCCGGCGGCCAGTGGATGCTGGCGGGGGAGTGGGGCACCATGAACCGCCTGCTGGTCTTCCCGACCCCGGGCGTCAACCCGAGCACGTCCCCGTCGGCGAACCTCCCACAGACCTCCACCGTCCGTCTGGACCACGCCGTACGGGATGTACAGGGCTGCGACTTCTCGGGCCCGACCACGCTGCTCTGCTCGTCGGACGACCCGGACGGCACCCTCTTCGGCATGACCAAGCCGCTGCTCCAGATCGACCTGTCCGCCCAGCCGGGCAGCTCCGACGTCACGGGCCATGTCACCGCTCTGCGTCAGCTTCCGCTGCGCAGCGGCTGCTCGGGCTCCTTCGAAACGGAGGGCGTCGATTACGACCGCCGGACCGGCACTCTGCGGGTGATCGTCCTGTCGCCGGGCTTTTGCATCCTCACCGACAGCAAGACCTATCGCCTCACGCGCAGCTGAGTCGGTGTCGCTCCTCTCGGGGCTGTGGGGCCGCGGGGCTGTACATCCCGGAATGTAGTGGTTTTCTGGGAGTGCGACACGGTCTCGCGGGGGAACCCGGCGCCGTGACGCGGCGCCGCCCTGAGAGGAGCGACAACGATGGCCAGTGAGCGACTGCACCCGGAATCCGTCTCCGTGGAGATCAGCGGATGCAGCAAGGAGGATGCCCGGATCGTGTTCGACACCCTGTGTGCGTGTTTCGACTCGGACCGGTGCTCCGACGACGTACCCCAGGAGTGGCACGAGACCCGGCCGACGGTGTGGCTGGGCACGTTCGACGTCTCCGAGCCGCACCCCGGTGCTCACCCCAGCGGCCGGCTGTCCGCGTCCGTCGAGGCCGATGTGCAGGGTGGCTACTGGGCGATCGACCGCTTCCGCACGACCCTGCACGACCTGTTCACGGTGCACGACCTCAGCATGGCGTCCGGTGACCAGGAGCGTGAGCTGCACGTCCGTCTCGAAAGCCGGTGACCTGGGTCTCTCCTTTTGTGCAACTAGTTGCATAAACCGGGTGCGGTCCTCTACAACAGGGAGGACGACACCGCGCACGGAGGGGCCCGATGAGCCGTTACCCGCACCTGCTGAACCCGCTCGACCTGGGCTTCACCACGCTGCCCAACCGCGTCCTCATGGGGTCGATGCACATAGGACTGGAGGAGGCCGAGAACGGGTTCGAGCGCATGGCGGCGTTCTACGCCGAGCGCGCCCGCGGCGGGGTCGGTCTCATCGTCACCGGCGGTATCGCCCCCAACGACGAGGCCCGCCCCTACCCGGGCGGCGCCAAGCTCACCACCGAGGCGGAGGCCGAGCAGCACCGGGTCATCACCGAGGCCGTGCACCGCGAGGGCGGCCGGATCGCGATGCAGATCCTGCACTTCGGCCGGTACGCCTACCACCAGGACCTGGTCGCGCCGAGCCCGCTCCAGGCCCCGATCAGCCCCTTCCCGCCGCGCGAGCTCACCGACGCCGACATCGAGCGGACCATCGAGGACTACGCCCGCACCGCCCGGCTCGCGAAGCAGGCCGGCTACGACGGCGTCGAGATCATGGGCTCCGAGGGCTACCTCATCAACGAGTTCATCGCCGCCCAGACCAACCACCGCACCGACCGCTGGGGCGGCTCGTACGAGAACCGCATGCGCTTCCCGGTCGAGATCGTGCGCCGGGTGCGCGAGGCCGTCGGCGAGGACTTCATCATCGTCTACCGGCTGTCCATGCTGGACCTGGTCCCCGGCGGCTCCACGCTCGACGAGGTGATCACCCTCGCGAAGGCCGTGGAGACGGCCGGAGCCACCATCATCAACACCGGTATCGGCTGGCACGAGGCCCGGATCCCCACCATCGCCACCTCGGTGCCGCGCGGCGCCTACACCTGGGTCACCAAACGGCTCATGGGCGAGGTGTCCCTCCCGCTGGTGACCACCAACCGCATCAACACCCCCGAGCTCGCCGAGGAGTTGCTCGCCGAGGGGTACGCGGACATGGTCTCGATGGCCCGCCCGATGCTCGCCGACCCCGACTTCGTGAACAAGGCCGCCGAGGGCCGTCCCGAGGCCATCAACACCTGCATCGGCTGCAACCAGGCCTGCCTCGACCACACCTTCAGCGGCAAGATCACCTCCTGTCTGGTCAACCCGCGCGCCTGCCACGAGACGGAGCTGATCCTGTCCCCGACCCGGCTGCGCAAGCGCGTCGCGGTCGTCGGCGCCGGCCCGGCGGGCCTGTCCTGCGCGGTGTTGGCCGCCGAACGCGGCCACGACGTCACGCTGTTCGACGCCGCGAGCGAGATCGGCGGCCAGCTCAACGTCGCCCGCCAGGTCCCCGGCAAGCAGGAGTTCGACGAGACCCTGCGCTACTTCCGCCACCAGCTCGCCGCGCACGGCGTGGAGATCCGGCTGAACACCTGGGTGACGGTCCAGGACCTCTCGGGCTACGACGAGGTCGTCGTCGCCACCGGCGTCACCCCGCGCACCCCCGACATCCCCGGCGTCGACCACCCGAGCGTCGTCGGCTACCTCGAGGTGCTGCGCGACAAGGCGCCCGTCGGCGACCGCGTCGCGATCCTCGGCGCCGGCGGCATCGGCTTCGACGTCGCCGAGTTCCTCACCGACGGCGGCGACAAGGCCAGCGAGGACCCCGAGACGTACTTCCGCCAGTGGGGCGTCGACATGTCCTACGAGGGCCCCGGCGGTCTGGCGGCCCCCGAGCGGCCCGCCCCGCCGCGCACCGTCCATCTGCTCCAGCGCAAGCCCACCAAGGTCGGCGCGGGACTCGGCAAGACCACCGGCTGGATCCACCGCGCCGAGCTCAAGCACCGGGGCGTCACCATGGTCCCGGGCGTGCGCTACGACCGGATCGACGACGCCGGGCTGCACGTCACCATGGGCGAGGAGAGCACGGTCCTGGAGGTCGACACGATCGTCCTGTGCACCGGCCAGGAGCCGCGCCGCGGCCTGTACGAGGAGCTGGTGGCCGCAGGGCGCAGCGCGCACCTGATCGGCGGCGCCGACGTGGCCGCGGAACTCGACGCCAAGCGCGCCATCAAGCAGGGCACGGAGGTCGCGGCCGCCCTGTAGGGGGCGTCCCTAGGATGACGTCATGTCACTCCCGCACGCGATCCTCACCGCCCTGCTCGAAAAGCCGTCCTCGGGGCTGGAGCTGACTCGTCGCTTCGACAAGTCGATCGGCTACTTCTGGTCGGCGACGCATCAGCAGATCTATCGCGAGCTGGGAAAACTGGAGGCAGAAGGGCTGATCCGCGCGCTCGCGTCCGAGCAGCCGGCGCGCGGTCAGAAGAAGAGCTACGAGGTCCTGCCCGCGGGCCGGGCCGAACTGGCCCGCTGGAGCGCCGCCTCCCAGGAGCCCAAGCCGCACCGGGACACGCTGCTGCTGCGGCTGCGCGCGGCGGCCGTGGTCGGTACCGAGGGCATCGAGGCCGATCTGCGCCGCCATCTCGACCTGCACCGGCGGCAGCTGGCCGAGTACGAGGAGATCGAGCAGCGCGACTTCCCGCCCGGCAAGGACGGCCCCGAGGACCGGCTGCGCCATCTGGTGCTGCGGGCGGGCATCGATCTGGAGACCTTCTGGACGCGGTGGCTCGCACACGCGCTGGAGGAGTTCGCCGAGCTGCCGTCTTCCGGCGCTGAGGCCCAGTAGGTCAGCGCAGCGCGGACTCGCCCACGTGGACGGCGCGCAGGGCGCGCTCGACCGTCTCCTCGTTCTCACCGACCGGAGCCACGTAGTCGAGGACGTCACGCGCGGCGTCCTCGCCGAGCATCCGCGTGATGACCCAGGTCGCGAGGTACTGGGACGCCAGGCAGCCGCCGGCCGTGGCGATGTTGCCCTCGGCGTGGAACGGCGCGTCCAGCACGGTGACGTCGCACGCCTCGACGAAGGGCCGGCTCTTGATGTCCGTGCATGCCGGCATGCCGTTCAGCAGCCCCAGCCGGGCGAGCACCAGCGCGCCGGAGCACTGCGCACCGATCAACTGCCGCGCGGGGTCGAGCGGCAGCCGGGAGATCAGCCGGTCGTCGGCGACCACGTCCCGCGTCTTCACCCCGCTGCCGATCAGCACGACCGCGGCCTCGGTCACGAACTCCATCGGGCGCTGCCCGGTCACCTCGACGCCGTTCATCGACGTGACCACTGGCGTCGGCGTCGTGATGAAGGCTTCCAGTCCGTCCTTGCGGCACCGGTTGATCAGCGCGGAGGCGATGAAGCTGTCGAGTTCGTTGAACCCGTCGAACGTGACCACGGCTACCTGCATCACGACTCCCTTGTGTGCGGCCTGAGATCAGCCAGTCTCCCTGGCACGCCTTTCGGGGTCGAGAGCCGATCAGCGGCGGGTGGCATGCCCGCCCGCGTCAGAGCCGGTACGGCTTCGCACGGCGGCGCAGGAACCAGACCGTGGCCCCGGCGCCCATCACGAGCAGGCTTCCGCCCGCCGCGAGCGTCAGCGTGCCGTAGTCCTTGGCGGCGCCGCCCAGACCGCCCATGACACCGCGTGAGGGCGAGGCCGTCGCGGAGATGGTGGGCGTGGAGGCCGCGGAGACGACCACGGCCTGGGTGCCCGCGGTCTGGCTGTTGAACGCGCACTGCACGATGACGGTGTAGGTGCCCGGGCTGACGCCCGACCAGGCGGCGGACTGCTGGCTGGTCGTGCCCGACAGCGCCACCTGGCGGCCCTGGGCGAAGTTCGTCTGGCTGCTGGTGAGCAGTGAGGCGGTGCCCCAGCTGCCGGCGGAGTCGGTCTGGTTGCAGGCACTGGTGGTGACCGAGACGGTGTTGCCGCTGGTGCTCACCGAGATCCCGGACTGCGCGGAGGCCGTCGGGGCGGTCAGGACGAGCGGAAGCGCGGCGGCGGCCGCCACGGTCAGCCCGGAGCGGAGAAGTGGCGATGAGTTGCGCATGTGGACTGCCCTCCGGCGGCACGGTTGGCGGTACATCCCTTGCGCCGCCGAGGGTCGGGGAACGCCCGTGCTGCCTCAGGGGCAGCCAACGTCCCCTTGGCCCGCCGCGCATGCGGACGGCCCCCGGGCAGGTGACGGATTCCATCGTCCGGCCCATGCGAGGGGCTGTGTCACCGTTCCGTTTCGCCGGTCGTCACCGTCCGCTCCGCCGAGAATCCGCCCCAGGTCCCGTCGGGCAGCCGCGCCCGGAGCCGCACCCGATGGCTCACCCCCGCCTCGCTGCCCGCGTAGAAGCTGTAGGTGGCCTTCTCGCGCGGCGCGTCCCCGGCGAACACCACGGACGTGGCGGCCTTCCCGTCGAGGTGCACCTGATACTCCGTGACGACCCCGTCCGTGCGCGGCGGGACCCAGCTCAGGTCGATGTAGTAGGCCCCGTCCGCGTCACCGCGGTGGGTGGTGGCGCGGAAGCCGGACGGTGCGGTGCCGCGGCCTTCGTCGGTGCCCGGGGTGGTCAGGCGTACCGGCGTGCTGGCCGGTGAGGCGTTGTCGGCGGCGTCGCGGGCGCGGACCGTGAAGGTGTAGCGGGTGCCCGGGCGCAGTCCCGTCACCACGGTCGCGGTCTGGTTCCCGCTCACACTGTGGATCTTCGTACCGCCCTGATGGATGTCGTACGACGCCACACCCCGGTCGTCCTTCGCCGCGGACCAGGACAGCTGGACGGCCCGGCTGCCCACCACACGTCCTTCCACCGCGCCCGGCGCGGTCGGCGCGGCGCGGTCCGTGGCGCCCGCGGCGGCAGTCGTCGCGCGGACCTGCTCGCTCGGCGGCCCGACGCGGCCGTCGGTGTCGCGGGCCCGCACGGTGAAGGAGTACGTCGTCGACGGGCGGAGCCTGGGGACATCCACCATGTGCTCGTCACCCGGCACCTCCTTGACCTTCGTGGTGCCGCGATACACCTCGTAACCGTCGATGCCTTGGCTCGCCGCCACCGCGTTCCACATCACATGCACGCTGGTCGCGCTGCCCGCCTCGGCCGTGACGCCCCTCGGCGCGCCGGGCAGCGGGCCCTCGTCGGCCTGGCCCTGCCAGCCGCAGGAGGCGACCAGGGCGAGCGCGCCGCAGAACACGGCGAGTCGGTGCGGGCGGGCGGGAACGGGAACGCGTCGCACGACTGAGCCTCCCCGGGGACGGTGCCGGGAGCGGGACCCCACGGCAATGGTCCGGACCAATATGACGCGGCTGACGCGATCACATCAAGAGGGCGTCGTTGGTGAGTGTGCGCGCGGGTTACGTATGCTGACCCCCTCACGGCTGAACTCCCCATGAGGGCTCGGGAGTTCATGCCGGTGGCGCGGACCGCTGTCGTCGCTGATCCCGCGCCGGCCGTGTGCGGCCGGGAGGCCGAGCCGACACAGGCTCAGACTCCCGGCCGCTGCCGGAACTTCGAGGCCGCAGTGGCGAAGGCCTCGCTGATGCACCCCCGTCTGGCCCCCGAACGGTGGCTGCATGATCGACCAGGCGCCACATTGGGCTGAGTGTCCGTCAGTGCCCCCTCGGAGAGGCTCTTATCGTGCGTGTCCAGTCGCTGATGCTGGTTGCGGCAAGCGCGGCCCTGCTTGCCCCGACCACGCTGCCCGCCGCCGTACCGCAGGCCGAGAAGCGGCCGGCGGTGCGGCCCCAGGGTGAGGTCCGTGCCGCCGATCTGCTGGCCAAGGCGCGCACATGCGCCCAGATCTCCCGCGGGCGCTACCGCACCGACGACGGCGGGTCCGCGACCGTCCCGGTCTGCGGCACCCGGGACGCCGTCTTCTGGAAGGCCGATATGGACATCGACTGCGACGGACGCCCCGGCCGCCGCTGCAACGGCCGTACCGACCCCTACTTCGGCGACGCCACCGCCTTCACGCAGTCCGACGGCCGCTACCTGGACGCCGAACGCCTCCCGTACGTCGTCGTGCCCGCCCCGAGCCCCGTCTGGGACTACCGGGACCACGGCATCCGCGGCGGTTCGGTGGTCGCCCTCGTGTACCGGGACCGGGTGCGCTACGCGGTCGTCGGCGACGTGGGTCCGCGGGACATCATCGGCGAGGCCTCCTACGCCGCCGCCCAGGCCCTCGGCATCCACCCCGACCCGCGCGGCGGCGGCACCGACTCCGGCGTCACCTACATCGTCTTCAAGGACACACGGGTGGAGCCGATCGAGGACCGCGAGGGCGCTGTCACGGTGGGGGAGCGGCTGGCGCGCAAGTTCGTGCGCGCCCGGTGACACCGGCCGTCAGACCGCCGACCAGCCGTCGTCCACGGGCAGCACCACGCCGTTGATGTTGCTCGCCGCGTCCGACGCGAGGAACACGATGGCCGCGGCCTGCTCCTCGGGCTGGGCGAGCCGGCCGACGTTCACGAAGTGCGGGCCGAGCGCCGTGGGACCGTGGGCGCCCTGCTCGGCGTCGACGACGATGCCGGTCCGGGTGCCGCCGGGCGCGGTGGCGTTGGCGCGGATGTCCTGCCCCCGGTACATCACCGCGAGATTCTTCGTCAGACCGACCATGCCGTGCTTGGAGGCCGTGTACGCGGCGCCCGCCGCGCTGCCCGACGACCTGCGGCCCACGATCCAGGCCGCGATGTTCCACACGGCCCTGCGCGCGGCCGTCGAGCACTACGCCGCGAGGGCGGAGGCCGAGCTGGTGGCGACCATGCGCTCGGCCCTCGCCGTCGCGGCGCAGGGGCTTGCCTGATCAGATCTTGCGGTAGGTGTACGCCTCCTCCGCCGCCGCCTGCACCGCCGCGAGGTCGGCGCCGGTGGACGCCGTGACGACCGCGGCCACCGCGCCCTCGACGAACGGCGCGTCCACCAGGCGCGTGTCGCTGGGGAGTTCGTCGCCTTCGGCGAGGAGCGCCTTGACCGTCAGGACCGCGCTGCCGAGGTCGGTGAGGACGGCCACCCCGGCGCCCCGGTCCACGGCCGCGGCCGCCGCGGCGATCAGTTCGGAACTGGTGCCGAGGCCGCCGCCCTCGGTGCCGCCCGCCGGGGCCACCGGCACCGAAGTCCCGCCGCCCGCAAGGCGCTTCGCCAGCTCGGCGACCGACGCCGCCACCTCCGCGCTGTGCGACACCAGGACGATCCCGACCAGCTTGTCGTCACTCACCGTTCGCCTCCGCCAGAGCCGCGATCAGCAGGGCCGACGAGGTGGCCCCCGGGTCCTGGTGCCCGATGCTGCGCTCGCCGAGATAGCTCGCCCGCCCCTTGCGCGCCTGGAGCGGCGTCGTCGCGAGCGCCCCCTCCTCGGCGGCGGCCCGCGCCCCGGCGAAACCGTCACCGAGCGCGTCCACCGCGGGCACCAAGGCGTCGATCATGGTCTTGTCGCCCGGCGCGGCACCCCCGAGCGTCATCACCGCGTCGACCCCGGTACGGAACGCCTCCGCGAACTGCGCCTCGTCGACCTCGGCGGCCTCCCCGAGCGCCTTGCCGGTACGCCGCAGCAACGTCCCGTACAGCGGACCCGAGGCACCGCCCACCGTCGAGATCAGCTGCCGTCCGGCGAGGGTGAGAATCGCGCCGGGGGTGTCCGGGGACTCCTTGTCCAGGGCCACGGTCACGGCGCGGAAGCCGCGCAGCAGATTGCTGCCGTGGTCGGCGTCGCCGATCGGCGAGTCGAGGGCGGTGAGCCGTTCCGCCTCATGTTCGACGGACGCGGCGGTCGCGGTCATCCAACGGCGGAAGAAGTCGGCGTCGAGCACGGAATCTCCTTGCGTGGTAGGTACGTTGACA
Organism: Streptomyces sp. P17; assembly: GCF_032436805.1. Taxonomy (NCBI): domain Bacteria; kingdom Bacillati; phylum Actinomycetota; class Actinomycetes; order Kitasatosporales; family Streptomycetaceae; genus Streptomyces; species Streptomyces sp. P17. The sequence continues at coordinate 56,512 of NZ_JAVRBF010000053.1, forward strand.
CCCGGGCGCCGCCCGCTCACAGGCCCCAGCGCAGCCCGGCCGTCTTCACCGGCGCGTCCCACAGCCTCAGCAGCTCCTCGTCGATCTGGCACAGGGTGACCGAGCCGCCGGCCATGTCGAGGGACGTGACGTAATTGCCGACGAGAGTGCGGGCGACGACGACCCCGCGCTCGGCGAGCACCCGCTGGACCTCGGCGTTGAAGCCGTACAGCTCCAGCAGCGGGGTCGCGCCCATGCCGTTGACCAGGACCAGCACGGGATTGCGCGGGGGCATGTCCTCCAGGATCGCGTTCACCGCGAAGTCGGCGATCTCACCCGAGGTCATCATCGGCCGTCGCTCACGGCCGGGTTCGCCGTGGATGCCGATGCCGAGCTCCAACTCGCCGGAGGGCAGATCGAACGTCGGGCTGCCCTTGGCGGGCGTGGTGCAGGCACTCAGCGCCACGCCGAAGCTGCGGGCGTTCTCGTTGACCTGACGGGCGATCGCCTGCACCCGCTCCAGCGGCATGCCCTCCTCGGCCGCCGCGCCCGCGATCTTCTCCACGAACAGCGTCGCGCCGGTACCGCGCCGCCCGGCGGTGTACAGACTGTCGGTGACGGCCACGTCGTCGTCGACGAGGACCTTCGCCACCTGGATGCCCTCGTCCTCGGCGAGTTCGGCCGCCATGTCGAAGTTGAGGACGTCGCCGGTGTAGTTCTTCACGATGAACAGCACGCCCGCCCCGCTGTCCACGGCAGCCGCGGCGCGCACCATCTGGTCCGGCACCGGAGAGGTGAACACCTCGCCCGGGCAGGCCGCCGACAGCATCCCGCGCCCCACGAACCCCCCGTGCAGCGGCTCGTGCCCCGAACCGCCGCCGGAGACGAGGGCGACCTTTCCGGCCACGGGCGCGTCCCGCCGTACGATCACCCGGTTCTCGATGTCCACGGCCAGTTCGGGATGGGCGAGCGCGACACCGCGCAGCGCGTCCGCGACGACGGTCTCCGGGACGTTGATGAGCATCCTCATGGGTACCTCCGAGTGAGACTGGTACATGGGCTCGCGACTGTGTTTTTGAAGGTCGGAGAGGGTTCTGGCGGTACTGACGCTGGAGTTGTTGATGGGTTGTCAGGCAGCGGTGGCGTGTCGGACGCGTGGCGGCTGGAGCACTGCTGTCGGCAGTATCGACCTTGCGGCGGTGAAGGTCACGTGTGCGCAGTAGGCCGAGCGCGGCTCTGGTCGGCTCTGCCAGGTGAGAGCATCCGGGCCGACTATCCAGCCCGCTCGGGATCGCCGCTGGGAGAGATGGCGCCGATCCGGCAAGGCCGCCGGGCAGCCGACTCCGTCCTCACCTGCGGCGACACGCGCCCGGACGGTCTCCGAGGCCTTCGACGGCCGCACGCGGTGGGATGAGACACGCCTCCGCCCGGCTCCGCACCCGGCGTTGTCCAGGCGAGGGTGACCTCGGCCCGGAGCATCTTGATGCCGTTGACGAAGTTGGAGCGGATGCGCGGGACATCGCCGACGAGGCGGATGCCGACGAGGCGCGGGATCAGCTCCTCGACCATGATGCGGATCTCAGCGGTTGCCTTGTCCTCGGCCGTCCGGCGCTCGGTCGCTGGTGCCGAAGTTGGCACGGTGCGACCGCTTCCGGGTCGCTGTCGGCAGAGACGGCCTTGCGGCGGGGAAGGTCACGGGCTGGGCGTCCCGGGCGTGCTCCGGTCGGACCGGGCTGGTCGTCATGTGCGAGCTGTGTCCCCGATTCCGGCCTGACGGAAGGCGATGGCGGCGCCGAGGGCGGCCTCGGCCGGTACGAAGAGGTCGCCGGACGGGGTCGTGCGCACGGGCAGTCCGTTGCGCCGCAGCAGGGCCTCGGTGCGGTCGAGATCGCGCACGGCGACAGTGCAGGCGACGAACGCCGGCAGGGCGGCGGGCCGTTCGCCCGGCAGGAGTTCGTCGAGACGGGAGGCCGGTACGAGGGCCAGGGCGGCGTCGTCGAGTTCGAAGACCCGAGCCGGTCCGTCCTGGCGTGCCGTCCGCCCCAGACGGGCCTCGTAGCGCCGCTCCGTCGCCACCAGCTCGGTGTCGGCGACACAGAGCACGCAGTCGACGAGGTCGACGGCGCCGTTGGGGTGGTCCAGGAGTCCTGCCCGCTGAATGTCCGGATCCAGCTCGGCGACGACACCGACCCGGCCCTCGGTGACCGCACCCGGCCCGGCGTCGGGGGCGTCGTCGATCTCGAGATAGCGCACCGTGGTCACGCCGTCCGAGGTGTCCGAGGGGCGCCGGACCGTGTTCACCCCGCCATGGCGCACCCCGGCGTCCGACAGGCGCGCGGCGGCGGAGCGAATGTCGGGGGAGGAGAACATGAGGATGTGCAGGCCCTGGAAAGCCTCCAGCCGCTCGGCCACATTCGCGCTCGTCTCGCGGATCCGTTCCACCAGTTCGGGCAGCACCTCCGCCGGTGCCTGCAGCGGCACGATCCGCGTGTCGTCCGGCAGCCGGTCGGTCGCCCCGTCCTGTATCCAGGCCACCAGCTCCAGGAAGGAGTGGGGGAAGTCGGCGTGGGTGTTGCCGGTGCCGAACGGCTCGGGCTCGCCGCCCTCGTGCCGCGGGATCGCCGGGCAACTGGGCGGCGGCACGCGGAAGCCCAACCGCTCGTACAGAGTGATCGCCTGCGCCATGTCCTCCACGATGTGACCGACATGGTGGAGGCGGACGATGTCGTGTCCCATGCCTGCAACCGTAGAAAGGGCTCCGGGCAGGGGGCAAGTCACATGGAAAGGTGTGAGAATCCGGCAATCGGGTAGTCGCGACGGCTTCGGCCGTCACCGGACGGCCGGGCTGTACACCCCCCAGGCCTCGCGCAGCACGTCACAGACCTCGCCGACCGTGGAGCCCACGCGCAGCGCCTCCTTCATGGGATAGAGGACGTTGTCCTCGCCCTCGGCCGCCTTGCGCAGATCGGTCAGCGCCGCGTCCACGGTCTCGCCGACCCGCCAGGCCCGCAGCTTGGCGATGCGTTCCGCCTGCTGCACCTCGATGGCGGGGTCGACTCGGAGGGGCTCGTACGGCTCCTCCGCGTCGAGTTGGAAGCGATTGACCCCGACCACGACACGCTGCCCGGAGTCCGTCTCCTGGGCGATGCGGTAGGCGTTGTGCTCGATCTCGTCCTTCTGGAGGCCGCGTTCGATGGCGGCCACCGCCCCGCCCGTCTTCTCGACCTTGGCCATCAGTTCCACGATCGCTTTCTCCATGTCGCCGGTCATCCTCTCGATGACGTAGGAGCCGGCGAAGGGATCGACGGTCGCGGTCACGTCCGTCTCGTAGGCCAGCACCTGCTGCGTGCGCAGGGCCAGGCGGGCGGACTTCTGCGTGGGCAGCGCGATGGCCTCGTCGAAGCTGTTGGTGTGCAGCGACTGCGTGCCGCCCAGCACGGCGGCCAGCCCTTGCACCGCCACCCGGACCAGGTTCACCTCGGGCTGCTGGGCGGTCAGTTGCACACCGGCCGTCTGCGTGTGGAAGCGCAGCATCATCGACTTCGGGTTCTTCGCGCCGAACTCGTCGCGCATCACCCGTGCCCAGATGCGGCGCGCGGCACGGAACTTGGCGACCTCCTCCAGGATCGTCGTACGGGCGACGAAGAAGAACGACAGCCGGGGTGCGAAGTCGTCCACGTCCATGCCCGCGGCGAGAGCGGTACGCACGTACTCGACCGCGTTGGCCAGAGTGAAGGCAATCTCCTGCGCGGGCGAGGCTCCCGCCTCAGCCATGTGGTAACCCGAGATCGAGATGGTGTTCCACCTGGGCAGCTGCGCCTTGCAGTACTTGAAGATGTCCGCGATCAGCCGCAGCGACGGCTTGGGCGGGAAGATGTACGTCCCGCGCGCGACGTACTCCTTGAGCACGTCGTTCTGGATCGTGCCGGAAAGCTGGTCCGCCTGGACCCCCTGCTCCTCCGCCACGAGCTGGTAGAGGAGCAGGAGCACGGCGGACGGGGCGTTGATCGTCATCGACGTGGAGACCTTGTCCAGCGGAATGCCGCCGAACAGGATCCGCATGTCGTCGATGGAGTCGATCGCCACCCCGACCTTGCCGACCTCGCCGTGCGCGATCGGCGCGTCGGAGTCGTACCCCATCTGCGTGGGCAGATCGAAGGCCACCGACAACCCCGTCGTACCGCTCGCGATCAGCTGCTTGTACCGGGCGTTCGACTCCACCGCCGTACCGAAACCCGCGTACTGCCGCATCGTCCACGGCCGCCCGGTGTACATCGACGGATACACGCCCCGCGTGTACGGAAACGCGCCGGGCTCGCCGAGCTTGTCGGCGGGATCCCAACTCCGCAGCGCGTCCGGCCCGTACACCGGCTCGATGGGCAGACCCGACTCCGACTGGTGCGCAGATGCCATGGCGTCGTCCTCCTCACAGTTCGCTGTCGATGAACTCGAAGAGCTCCTCAGCCGACGCGGACTCCAACTGACCGGCGACGTCCGACCCTTCGGCCGCCGCGTCCGCCTCGTCCAACTCCACCAGCAGGGCGTGCAGCTGCGCCGGGATACGGGTGGCCGCGACGTCGGCGGCCGGGACGGAGGTCAGCATGCTCTTGACGCCATCGAGCGCCGACAGGATCCGCTCCACCGTCCGCGCCGTCGCGCTCTGCGCCATGTCGGCTGTGTTGGGGGTGAGTTGGGTGAGGAGGTGGTCGGTGAGGGCGTGGGGGGTGGGGTGGTCGAAGATGGTGG
>NZ_JAVRBF010000569.1:0-299 GCF_032436805.1 Streptomyces sp. P17
TTTTAAACGATTTAGATCCAAGGGCTTGTGACACACTTCGCACAAACCGCCCGAATTGGAATTTAGTAGAAGACAATATCTCTAATGTTGATTTTTCTACTATCTAACTCACGTCGATCTTTTATCTGGTAGTTTTCCATTTCAACCTTTTTCTTTGGCTGGGAGTAAAACAGGGTCTCAAGGAGAACAAGACTATGCTTTATCCCATTTAACTCGTGCTATTAAAGAACTATCACCGAAATTGATTATGCTGGAAAACACACCAGCCCTTTTAGCTTTTCATCAAGGTGAAAAATTTA
>NZ_JAVRBF010000570.1:0-298 GCF_032436805.1 Streptomyces sp. P17
TTCCATGCCTACGTGCAGCTGCTAAAACCGCTGGGCTTCAAGGATTACAACAAGCTCCAGCTCTGCGCCCGTGCGGTATTGTCTGACAGCGGCACCATCAATGAGGAGTCATCCATCCTCAACTTCCCGGCCCTGAACCTGCGCGAAGCCCATGAGCGCCCTGAAGGCATGGAAGAAGCTGCCGCCATGATGGTCGGACTGGAAGTGGAGCGTGTGCTGCAGGGCCTGGCGGTTCTGGAATCACAAAGCCGCGGCGATGAACGCAGCCTGCGATTGGTGGCCGATTACAGCATGCCGA
>NZ_JAVRBF010000571.1:0-298 GCF_032436805.1 Streptomyces sp. P17
TGATCTTGGTACTTACCTTGGTATTCAGCTTTTTCATTGATTTCATGGAATACCGCCTTGAGGATCGGTACACCTGCTGGGAGGTCAACATCGACCATTCCATTGAAGATGATTTCAATTGTAAGAAAGCCATTCCATCCCGGTTCACCGTCTGTACCAAGTGCTGCATCAATGTGATGTCGGGCATTGGTAGATTTGTTGCGAAATTCGCACCAGAGGTTGTTGGGAATGTGGAATTCTTCGACGGAGGAAGCGAGGGCTGTTCGACCAATTTTGATAGTTTCAGTTCCATCATCTT
>NZ_JAVRBF010000572.1:0-298 GCF_032436805.1 Streptomyces sp. P17
TGTCAAACTTTCACTCATTCAAACCTCCCACGAACTGGTTCGAGTTTTCCAGTCCCTGAGATTCTTTGCTGCATTTAAGTCTCGATCATCCGTATGACCGCACTCACAGACAAAGACTCTTTCAACAGTCAATTTCGGACCGATCTTTCCACATGCATTGCACATGCGAGTCGATGGAAAATTATGTTCCACCCTGAGAACCTGAACATGAGGGAATCGGCGCCTCATCGATTTTTTAAACCAGCCGATTGAAAACGGCAAGAAGCCATTTCCTTTGAATCCTTCAATCACCACGACA
>NZ_JAVRBF010000573.1:0-297 GCF_032436805.1 Streptomyces sp. P17
GAAACATTTTTCAGACGGCCTTGCTGCAACTCCTATAGCTTTTATACCAATCCAAAAAAGTAAGCTAACAAGGCGGCGAGCCGCAGACAGTACACCTAGTACGGCTAGGCGAGCCAACGAAGTTATAGAAACGGCAATTAAACATTGAAACTTTTATTTATTAAATTCTATTATTTTCAATAGGTTGTATTTTTAAAATCTTCAAGTTTTAATTGCCGGATCTATCTATAAGAGCCTGTTTAGGCCGTCTGAAAGCCTTTCAGACGGCCTTTTGCCTGAAGAAAGAAAGTTCATGAA
>NZ_JAVRBF010000574.1:0-297 GCF_032436805.1 Streptomyces sp. P17
CAGCTTCCTATTTGTGGAAATTCTATTCCGAGTCGACAGTCCTATGCAAGGATTTTTTTTTCCTATTATAGGAAGTGAGCGGAAGCAAGCTGCTTCCGGTTGTCCGGAAGCCCTGCTTCCTATTACATCCGCCTAACTTATTGTTTTTATTCAAAATCAGTATTTTTCCCTTCTCCTCTAAGGGGCTGCCGCCCCGCCGGCGGCCGCTGCGCGGCCTTGGCACCCCGCGGACGGCCCCTGCGGGGCCCCACAAACAACGTCACCCGGCCACCGGCCGGGTGGCCTTTTTCAGAGGCC
>NZ_JAVRBF010000575.1:0-296 GCF_032436805.1 Streptomyces sp. P17
AAAGTACAGTTCTATGGAGACGATGATGAAGTGATGATGAATGTGAGCTTGTTTGATAAAAACACTCCAGAAGAGATTGAGGCTGAATTTGATCGTATCTGGACTGACCTCAACCTTGGGTATTATGAAATCCATCTGTGAGATGAGGAAGTGTGAAATGCCTGATATCTCCCTATGCGTCAACAAAGAATGTGAGAAACGTCAGCAGTGCTATCGTTATCGAGCTATTGCACATCCGTATTGGCAATCATTTGCAGCATTCAAACCTGATGAGGATGGTGAGTGTGACTACTTTT
>NZ_JAVRBF010000205.1:0-886 GCF_032436805.1 Streptomyces sp. P17
CCAGACCGATTTTCTGACCGAAGATCGTCACCGGCTGCAAATACGCGTAGCGAGCCGCTATGTGCGGACGGCGCGGCTCGCTTATTTCAAGGTAAAAATGTTCTTCTGTTTCTCTCATTGTGGTTGCTCCGTTATGATGCGCAAAGCAGGTGCGTCGTTGCGAAGTCCAAAATAAAGGCGAAATTCTTCATCGCTTTCAAACACGTCATGACGCAGCAGACGCGCATAATTTATTTCACGTCTAACAACTTTGCAGATGCTTTCAACGCAAATACGCAAATCGTAATTTTTGCTGTTATTCATGCTAGTTCCTCCATAATCTTGAGGGCGTATTTAGCGCCGTTCATTTCATTGCTGGAAACTTCGCTTTCCAATTCAGCGATAACAGACGGAAAGTTAGAAATCAGAACGCGCGAAACAATCATTTCCTTGATCCAGTCAGCGTCGAAATCTTTACCCATTTCGATCACAGTTGCTGCAAACTTAGAAGAGTGAACCATTTCCATGTTGCCTAACTCCCGTTGGCGTTGCGTTGAATTATAATTACACCGTTTCTAATTGTGCGTCAAGCGGTGTTTCTAATTATTTCCATTATTTTCAATCGGTCAAAGCGCAGCCGTCCACAACCCGAAGACTTGACCGGCGCGGCAGGATCGGCCATATCTAGCGCATGTTACAGTTTTCGAGCGCATATAAACAGTTGTCGGACTACGAAAGGGATTTCGTGGACGGCTTTTTGCGCCGTGTTGACACCGAAGCGGAACGCCGGTTTGAAAAGCTGACGATTACGCTTGAACGCGTTGCGTCATCGCTTGATTTGAACACGCTGGACGAACGTTCCCGCGATCTATTCCGCAAGCCGATTGTTTCCGCTGCCATTCGCGAG